>JBKOYW010000178.1:0-10971 GCA_046744275.1 Actinomycetota bacterium | reverse complement strand
GCCGACGCGCGGTCGAGGAGCTCGGCCTCCTCGGCGGCGTCCGGGCGTGGCTCGTCGGCCGGCTCGCCCGGCGCCGGGACGTCGGTGATCCCGATCGTCACGAGCCCGTCGGAGCGGGGGACGGCGAAGACCCAGCGCCCGTGCTCGCCAGGCACGGGCACGTTGACGGCGGCGCGCGGGTGCCCGAGCCGCTCGGCGCGGACGAGCAGGTGCGAGCCGCGGCTCGGCCGCAGGGTGACCGCTTCGGTCAGTGCGCCGGTCCACACGCCGGCCGCCACCACGGTGTGCCGCGCGCGGACCGTGAACGCGGCGCCGGTGCGGGCGTCGATCGCCTCGACGCCTTCCTCGCGCAGCCTCCGCACGTCCGCGTAGGTGATCACGCGCGCGCCGTGGGCCGCGGCCGTGCGGGCGACCGCGACCACCAGCCGCGCGTCGTCCTCGAGCTGCCCGTCCCAACTCAGCAGCGCGCCCCGCAGGCCATCGGCTCGCAGCGCCGGAGCGAGCCGGCGAGCCTCGAGCGCGCTCACGCGCCGCGGCGGGGGCAGCAGGCGGCGGCTGGTGCGCGCCGCGGTCCGGAGCCCGTCGCCGATCCGCAGCCCGATCATCGTCTTGGCGGCGGCGCCGCGGGCGACCGCGGCGTCGAGCGGGATCAGGAACGGCAACGGCCGCGCGAGGTGCGGGGCGACCGTGCGCATCAGCGTTGCCCGCTCGACGGCGCACTCCCATGCCAGGCCCCACTCGCCGTGCTGCAGATAGCGCAGGCCGCCGTGCACGAGCTTCGAGCTCCAGCGGCTCGTGCCGTGCGCCAGGTCGCGGCGCTCCAGCAGCGCGACCGACAGGCCGCGCGAGGCGGCGTCGAGCGCGATCCCCGCTCCGGTGATGCCACCGCCGACCACGACGACGTCGACCGGCTCGCCGCCGGCCAGCCGCTCGAGCTCGGCGCGGCGGCGGGTCTCGTTCAGCGAAGCGCCACCGCTGGTCTTGTCGCGCGACGCCCTCATGGCCTCAGGTAACCGTCGATCGCCCGGCCCAGCTCGGCCCATGGATCCATCCCCGGTTCGAGCTCACCGTGCGCCGCGAGCACGAACCCGCGCGCGATCAGCTCGATCGCGGCCGACAGCACCTCGGGCGGGACGTCCGTCCTCACGGAGCCGTCGCGGGCGGCGAGCGCCTCGGCGCCCGCCGCGACCGCGATCCGCTGCATGCCGCCGAGCCGGCGCGTCACGTACGGCAGCAGGAGCTCGGGGTCGACATCGAGGAGCCGCACGAACAGCGGGTCGTGTGCGAGCGAGCACGAGCCGTGGACGACCATCGCCACCACCCGCTCGCGCGCCGTCGCGCCCTCGGCCTGCTCGGCCGCCTGGGCCACGAGCCGCCCGAACTCGCGCGTCATCAACGCGGCCAGGATCGCCTCGAGATCCGGGAACCGCCGGTACAGCGTCATCCGGCTCACACCGGCCCGGCGCGCGACGTCGGTCACCGTCGTCCGCCGAACCCCGACCGCCAGCACGCACTCCCGAGCGGCGTCGAGCAGCCGGCCGTCCTCGTCCACAACCGTGTGACGTTGTGACATCGGTTGTCGAAGTGTAACTCAGGTGTCCAGCTCGCGCTGCAGCCGCTGGATCGCCTCGAGCTCCTCGACCGCCACGAGGTCCTTCGGCCGGCCGGCGGCTTTCTTCATCGCGATCAGGTCGGCGAGCGACGCCACCTGGACGTCGACGCCGGCGATCACCTCGCGAGTGGCTCGCTGACGCAGCCGGTCGTACTCGGGCGCGCCGTCCGGCTGTGCGAGGAGGTCGATCAAGCCGATCGGCGTCTCGAGGGTCAGGACGCGTGTGCGTTTCAGCGTCCGCCCGTCCGGGATGAACGGCACGTCGTCGGTGACCCCCCGCAGGCGGGCGCCGAGATCAACGAGCACGCGGCCGAGCCGGTCGAGGTTCGCCTGGTCCGGCGCGTACGAGATGTCGAGATCCTGAGTGAACTGGGCCGAGCCGCGGGCCACGGCGGCGATGCCGCCCACCACGACAAAGTCGACCCTGCCCTCGACGAGCTTGCGCAGAAGGGCGCGCGGGCTGAAGTCAGGAAACCGGGGCGACGTCATCACGCAGCGCCTGCATGTCCTCGTACCACGCCTCGAACCGCGCGAGGCGCTCGTCCGGTGTCAAGGCGAGCGTGCTGTGCAGGAGCGTCTCGTCGATGCTCGATTTCTGCTTGACGACTCGCAGCACGAGCGCGCGGCCCATCGCGTTCAGCGCCCGCTGGAGCGTCGCCACCGTCACCTCGTCGCCGGCCGCTTCGAGCCGTGCGATCGCGGGCTGGGTGATCCCGAGCCGGCGGGCGAGTGCGGCCTGGGTGAGGCCCTCTGCCTCGCGCGCCTGGCGGATCATCGAGCCGGGGGTCATAATGCAACGATGATATCACTTATAGATGATATCAAACTGTCTCTCGGAGCGATCTAGACTCCGCGGCCCGATGCCCGCCGCCGATCTCGAGACCCGCACGCGCTACGACCCGGCCGAGGTCGAGTCGCGCGTGCTCGCCCGCTGGCTCGAGTCCGGCCTCTTCCACCCCGAGCCGGAGGGCGACGCGGCCGACAACTACTCGATCGCGATCCCGCACCCGAACGTGACCGGCGCGCTGCACATGGGGCACGCGCTCAACGGGTCGGTCCAGGACGCGTTGATCCGCCTCGCGCGCATGCGCGGCAAGCGCACGAAGTGGATCTTCGGCACCGACCATGCCGGCATCGGGACACAGACGCTCGTCGAGCGCCAGCTGCGAGCCGAGGGCACGAGCCGCGAGGAGCTCGGGCGCGAGAAGTTCACCGAGCGTGTCTGGCGATGGCGCGACCAGTACGGCTCCACCATCGTCGAGCAGTTCAAGCGCCTCGGAGCCTCGGCGGACTACGACGACGAGCGCTTCACGCTCGACCCTCCGTACGTCAGAGCCGTCCAGAAGGTCTTCGTCGACCTGTACGAGAAGGGCTGGATCTACCGCGACAACTACATGGTCAACTGGGATCCCGGCTCGAGGTCGGCGATCTCCGACCTCGAGGTCGAGCAGCGCGAGGTCACCGACACCCTCTACTACGTCGACTACCCGCTGGAGAGCGGCCACGGCTCGGTGACGGTCGCGACCGTGCGCCCGGAGACGATGCTGGCCGACACCGCGATCGCCGTCCATCCCGACGACGACCGCTACACCCGGCTGATCGGCGAGACCGCGGTCCTGCCGATCGTCGGCCGCCGCCTGAAGGTCATCGCCGACCCGTACGTGAAGCCCGAGTTCGGCACCGGAGCGCTCAAGATCACGCCTGGGCACGACCCGAACGACTTCGAGATCGGCCGTCAGCACGGGCTCGAGGAGGTCTCGGTGATCGGCGAGGACGGCCGCATGACCGCCGCCGCCGGCGAGCGCTTCGAGGGCATGACCGCGCTCGAGGCGCGCGAGGCCGTGGTCGAGACGCTGCGCGCCGAGGGTCGGATCGCGCGCACCGAGCAGTACCGCCACGACGTCCCGTACTCCGCGCGCACCGGCGAGCGGATCGAGCCGCTGATCTCGCTGCAGTGGTTCATGCGGATGGACGAGCTGGCCCCGCGCGCGATCGAGGTCGTCGAGTCCGGCCGCGTCCGGATCCACCCCGAGGGCCAGCGCCGCCGCTACCTCGAATGGATGGCGAACATCCGGCCCTGGTGCATCTCCCGCCAGCTCTGGTGGGGGCACCAGATCCCCGTCTGGTACCGCGGCAACGAGACGTACGTCGGCATGGAGCCCCCCACCGGCGACGGCTGGGAGCGCGACCCCGACGTCCTCGACACGTGGTTCTCGAGCGGCATCTGGCCGTTCGTGACGCTCGGCTGGCCCGAGCAGACCGCGGCGCTGCGCGCCTTCTATCCCACCGATGTCCTCTCGACCGCGCGCGACATCCTCTTCCTCTGGGTCGCCCGCATGATCATGTTCGGGCTCGAGTTCATGCGCGAGATCCCGTTCGACGACGTCTACGTGCACCCGGTCATCCAGGCGCCCGACGGCCGGCGGATGTCCAAGTCGCTGGGAACCGGGATCGACCCGCTGTACCTGATCGACGGCGGCCCGCGCCCGCCGGTCTTCGAGGAGGGCGGCGAGTTCCCGGCCTACGGCGCCGACGCCGTCCGCTTCGGCCTGCTCGCCAGCTCCTCGACGCAGGACGTGCGCTTCAACGAGGAGCGCGTCGCGCAGGGCCGCCAGCTCGCCAACAAGCTCTGGAACGCGTCACGGCTCGTGCTGCTGCGCGTGCCCGAGGGCGCCGGCTTGCAGGAGCGCGCGCCGGCGGCCGAGACGATCGAGGACCGCTGGATCCTGTCGCGGCTCCAGGCCGCGAAGCGCGACGTGGCGCGGGCGATCGACGGCTTCGACTTCCACGTCGCCGCGCTGCGCCTGTACGACTTCGTCTACGGCGAGCTGTGCGACTGGTACCTGGAGATGATCAAGCCGCGCCTGTACGCGGACGACAACCGGCCGGTCTGCGAGTTCGCCCTCCACGTCCTCGGCGAGACGCTCGCGCTTGCGCACCCGATCATCCCGTTCGTGACCGAGGAGATCTGGTCGCATGTGCCCGGCGCCGACGGCCTGCTGATGGTCCGGCGCTATCCGGAGCCCGACGCGGCGCTCGTCGACGAGGCGGCCGAGGCGGACGTCGGGCGCGCGATCGCTGCCACGCAGGAGCTGCGCGGCTGGCGCGACCGGGTCGGCGCGGCGGCCGGCAAGCCCGTCTCGGCGCGGCTCGAGGCCGTCGGCTATGACAGCACTGCGGAGCACGTCGCGCGGCTCGCGCGCGTCGAGTGGTCGTCAGACGGCGGCGAGCCGGTGGCGACGGTCGGCGTGCCGGGCGGCACCATCGCCGTCCTGGCGTCGGAGGCGGTCGACCTCGAGGCGGCCGCCGCGCGCGCGAAGGCCCAGCGCGCGACGCTCGAGAAGGAGATCGCCCGCGCCGAGGGCAAGCTCGCGGACCAGGGCTTCGTGACCAAGGCGCCCGCCAAGGTGGTCGAGAAGGAGCGGAAGAAGCTCGAGGAGCTCAAACAGGAGCTGGCCGACCTGTGAGTACCTGGCGCCTGGCGGACGCCGAGGCCCACCTGCTCTCGCTCGAGCTGTTCGGCATGCGCTTCGGGCTCGAGCGCATGCGCCGGCTGCTGACCGTCCTCGGCAGCCCGCAGGAGCGGTTCTCGGCCATCCACGTCGTCGGCACGAACGGCAAGTCGTCGACGGTCCGTATGTGCGCCGCCCTGCTCGAGGCGCACGGCGTGCGCACCGGCGCGTTCCTGTCGCCGCACCTGACGTCGTTCGCCGAGCGGATCCGGGTCGGCGACTCCGACCTGGGCCCGGACGCCTTCGCCGCGGCCGTGCAGCGCACGGCAGCGGCTGCCGCCAAGGTCGACCGCACGCTCGAGCCGGGCGACCGCGTGACGCAGTTCGAGCTGCTCGCCGCGGCCGCCTTCGCCGAGCTGGCGCGCCAGGGTGTCGAGGTCGCGGTGGTCGAGGCCGGACTGGGCGGCCGGCACGACGCCACCAACGTGCTCGGGGCGCCGGTCGTGGTGCTCACCAACGTCGGTCTCGAGCACACCCGCTGGCTCGGCCCGACGGTGGTCGACATCGCGCGCGAGAAGCTCGCGGTCGTGCGGGTGGGTGGGGACGGGGTCACCCTGGTGACCGGCCCGCTCGACCCGGAGGTCGAGCGGCTGGCGCACGAGACCGGCGCGCGGGTGATCGTGGCGCCGCCGATCGAGGACGGGCCCGCCGGCTATCAGCGCGGCAACTTCGCCGTCGCGGCCGCCGCCGCGCGCGCCCACCTCGGCGAGCTCGACCCCGCGATCATGGCGGCGGTCGCGGCACGGGTCCAGGTACCGGGCCGCATGCAGGTCACCGCCGAGCGCCCGCTGACGATCTACGACGGCGCCCACAACCCGTCGGGCATGGCCGCGCTGGCCTCGGCGCTCGGGGACGCGGTGGGCGAGCGGCCGCTCGTCGCGGTGGTCTCGATCCTCGACGACAAGGACGCCGCGGGCATGCTTCGCGAGCTGCTCGGGAAGACGGTGGGGGCCGTGTTCACGAGCTCCGCAAACCCGCGCGCGCTGCCGCCCGCCACGCTCGCCTCACTCGCCGAGCAGCTCGGCGGCCCGGCGTCCGAGATCGTCCCCGACCCGCGCGAGGCGGTGGCGCGGGCGCAGGAGCTGGCGGGCCCGGACGGCGCGGTTCTGGCGACCGGATCGATCTACCTCGTGGCCGACCTGCTGGGCGAGCCGGGACGCAGGAGGGCGTCCGCTCTGTGAACGATCGCGGGCCGAGCCTGCTGGCGATGGCGGCGGTCGTCGCGGTCGTCGTCGCGCTCGTAATCCTGATCTTCTTCGCGATCGGTTTCGCCCTCGGTCGCGCGTTCCTGTAACCCCTCCGTCTACGATTCGAGCAGCCCATGCCCTACTTCGGCATCTTCGGGATCACGAACGACAGCCTGAACACGGCGGTCAACGTGCTCCTCCTCGTGCTGGTCGTCGTCTACTTCGCGCTGATCTTCTGGACGTTCGCGGACGCTCGTCGGCGGATCGACGACCCGATGCTGGTCGCGTGCGCGACCGCGGCATCGCTGTTCCCGTTCGTGGGGACGATCGTGTACCTGATCGTCCGCCCGCCGGAGTTCGTGGACGACGTGCGGCTACGCGAGCTGGAGATGACGGCGGCGGAGGCGCGCCTCGCGCAGCTCGACTACCAGCTGTGCCCGCACTGCGACTACGAGATCAAGTCCGACTACCTGCGCTGCCCGAGCTGCATGCGCAAGCTGAAGGAACGCTGCTACTCGTGCGGCAAGCCGGTCGACCCGGCGTGGAAGCTGTGCCCGTACTGCGAGGCAGAGATGGAGACGCCGCCCCCGCAGGCGACCCGCCGCCGCAGGCGGTCCGCGACGACCGACCAGCCGACCGTCGCCGCCGACATCACGGTCGAGCGGGGCGAGAGCGAACCTGAACCGCAGCGGCGCCAGCGCCGCTAGTCAGACGAAAGGACCAACGTGGACCGGACCCTGATCCTGGTCAAGCCGGACGCGTTCGAGCGCGGCCTGACCGGCGAGATCATCGCCCGCTTCGAGCGCAAGGGCCTGCGGATCCTATGCCTCAAGCACATGACCGTCAGCGAGCTGCTCGCCAAGCAGCACTACGCCGAGCACGAGGGCAAGCCGTTCTTCGGCGAGCTGGTCGAGTTCATCACGTCCGGCCCGCTGGTGGCGATGGTGCTCGAGGGCGAGCAGGCGATCGCTGCGGCGCGCCAGGTCATCGGCGCCACGAACCCGCTCGAGGCGGCGCCCGGCTCGATCCGCGGCGACTTCGCGATCGAGGTCGGCCAGAACATGGTCCACGGGTCGGACTCGCCGGAGTCCGGCAAGCGCGAGGCGGCGCTGTTCTTCCCCGAGCTAGGGGCTTGATCAAGAGCTCCGCCACGGATCTTCTTGATCAGACCCCGACTGATCCTCGCCTCGGCCTCGCCGCAGCGGCGGGCGATCCTCGCCGAGGCCGCCATCCCGTTCGAGGTGCGCCCGGCGGACGTGGAGGAGGAGACAGCGGGCGATCCCGAGGCGGTAGCGGAGCTCAACGCGCGGCGGAAGGCCACCGCGGTGCCCGGCGACCTCGTGCTGGGCGCCGACACCGTCGTCGCGCTCGACGGCCGCATCTTCGGCAAGCCGAGCGACGAGGCCCAGGCGCGCGAGTACCTGGGCGCCCTCAACGGCCGCACCCACGAGGTCGTGGGGGCGATCGCGCTCGCCCGTGCCGGCGAAGTCGTGGCGACCGCGGTGGAGACCACGAGGGTGACGTTCCGCCGCCGCAGCGACGCCGAGATCGCGGAGTACGTGGCCACCGGCGAGTGGGTCGGGAGGGCCGGCGGCTACGCCATCCAGGAGGAGGGCGGATCGTTCATGGTGGAGCGGATCGACGGCGACTACCTCAACGTCGTCGGTCTCCCGCTGGAGCGCTTGAAAGTGCTGCTCGCAAAGCGCTGAGAGCCCGATTTCAGCGCCGGACCCTTCGATACACTGGCCGCCCAGCGCGGCTCGGCTCCCACCTGCGCGCGCTCCTCTCGAATGGGTTTCTTTTCGTATCTCACCGGTTTCGGTGGCCGTGACATGGCCGTGGACCTCGGCACGGCCAACACGCTGGTCTACGTGCGCGGCCGCGGCATCGTGCTCTCCGAGCCGTCGGTCGTGGCTATCGACTCCCGCTCCGGCGAGGTCCACGCGGTGGGGATCGAGGCCAAGCGGATGCTCGGCCGCACACCCGGCACGATCTCCGCGATCCGGCCGCTGAAGGACGGCGTGATCGCCGACTTCGACGTCACCGAGGAGATGCTGCGCCACTTCATCCAGAAGGTGCACCAGAACCGCTGGGCGCACCCGCGCGTGGTGGTCTGCGTACCGTCGGGCGTGACCGGGGTGGAGAAGCGCGCGGTCGAGGAGGCGTGCCTGAGCGCGGGCGCCCGCCAGGCGTACCTGATCGAGGAGCCGATGGCGGCCGCGATCGGCGCCGGGCTGCCGGTGGGGGAGCCGACCGGCAACATGATCGTCGACATCGGCGGCGGCACGTCCGAGGTCGCCGTGATCTCGCTGGGCGGGATCGTCGTCTCGCAGTCGGTGCGGGTCGGCGGCGACGAGCTCGACGAGGCGATCATCAACTACGTCAAGAAGGAGTACAAGCTCCTGATCGGCCAGCAGACCGCCGAGGAGGTGAAGCTCGAGATCGGGAGCGCCTACCCTCTTGACGAGGAGGTGCAGGCCGAGATCCGCGGCCGCGATCTCGTCTCCGGCCTGCCGAAGACGGTCGTGCTCACCTCCGAGGAGGTGCGGGCGGCGCTCGAGGAGCCGCTCGTGCAGATCATCGACGCCATCAAGGAGACGCTCGACCGCACGCCCCCCGAGCTCGCCTCGGACATCATGGATCGCGGCATCATGCTGGCCGGCGGCGGGTCCCTGCTGCAAGGGCTCGACGAGCGGCTTCGCGAGGAGACGCAGATGCCGGCGCACCGCGCCGAGTCGCCGCTGACCTGCGTCGCCGTCGGCTCCGGCCGCTCGCTCGAGGAGTTCGAGGCGATCCACCGGTCGAACCGGAACAATCGGAACCGCAGACCAAGACGATGAAAGCCTATGCGGCTTACTCACACTCGCAAGCTCGTGTGAGCGCCTTGATTACGTATGCATGACAAAGCCGTGCGAAGACGCCGTGCGGTCCTGGCCGCGCTGGTCATCCTGTCGCTGTTCCTGCTGACGGCGTACTTCGGCGAGTCGAACAGCGGCGGCCTGCACGCGGTCCAGCGCACGGCGATGGAGATGCTGGCGCCGATCCAGGAGGGCGCGAACCGCGCGCTGAAGCCGTTCCGCGACCTGTTCGGCTGGTTCGGCGACACGCTCGACGCCAAGGAGGACGCCAAGAAGTACGAGGCTGAGGTCGAGCGGCTGAACCGCGAGCTGGCGGAGGTCACGGTCCAGAAGCACGAGCTCGAGCAGCTCAAGGGGCTCCAGGAGATGAACACCGCCGGCGGCCTGGCGACGTACGAGCCGGTCACCGCGCGAGTGATCGCCCGCTCGCCGAGCTCCTGGTACCAGACGTTCCAGATCAACAAGGGCTCCAGCGACGGCGTCCGCGTCGACCAGCCGGTCGTCAACAGCGCCGGCCTCGTGGGCAAGGTCAAGGAGGTGTCCGACGGCAACGCCGTCGTGATGCTCCTGACCGACCCGGAGTTCGGCGTCTCCGCGCGGTCGCTCACCAGCGGCGAGCCGGGCAGCGTCCATCCCGCCGTCGGCGCGGCCGGCGACCTGCGCTTCGAGCTGGTGCCGAACGCCAAGGAGGTCCGCCGCGGCGAGCGGATCATCACCGCCGGCACCAGCACCTCGGCCCGGGTGTCGGACCTCACGTCGCTCTACCCGCGCGGGATCCCGATTGGCACCGTGAAGCGGATCGAGACCGGCGAGGGCGAGCTGGACCGCGTGATCCACGTGGAGCCGGCCGCCGACCTGCGCTCGCTCGATCTCGTCGAGGTCCTGACCGAGCCCGACGCCGACATCCGGGCCCAGGCGCCGTGACGTTCAGCCCGCAAGCCGCCGGCCGCCTTGCCCTGCTCGGCCTGCTGGGCGGCATCTTCCAGCTCACGACGGTCTCGCAGATCTCGATCTTCGGCGTCCCGGCCGACCTCTCGCCGCTGCTCGTGGCCTCGGTCGGCTTCCTGTGCGGCTCGATCTCCGGCGCGGTGTTCGGCTTCTGCCTCGGCCTGTTCGTCGACACCGCGCTGCTGCAGACGCTCGGCGTGAACTCGCTCGTGTTCACCGCGATCGGCTACGGCGCCGGCCGCGTGCGGGAGCTGCGCGACCCGGCGCACACGCTGGCGCCGGTGCTGGTCGGCGCCGTGGCGACGGCGATCGCGGCGGTCGGGTTCTCGCTGCTCCAGTTCCTGCTCGGCGTCGAGGCGCCGGTCTCGCTCCAGCTGCTGCGCCAGATCCTGATGACGATCGTGCTCAACACGCTGCTCGCCCTGCCGGTGTACGCGATCTGCCGCCGCGTGCTGCTCCCGTACCTGCCCGACGACCCGCGCCGCCGCCGGCGCCGGGCGTACACCACCGGCGGCCTCAGCCCGCTCTCTCGTGCCTAAGCCGGTCGAGGAGCGCCGCCCGCCGATCACGCCGCAGCTCGCGGTGCGCGTCGCCGTGCTCGGCGGGCTCGCGTTCGTCCTGTTCGCGATCGTTTTCTTCCGGCTCTGGTTCCTGCAGGTGCTGTCGGGCGAGGACTACGTCTCGCAGGCGCGCGACAACCGCGTCCGCAAGGTGCGGATCGAGGCGCCGCGCGGCGACATCGTCGACCGCCACGGGACGGTGCTGGTGAAGACGCGCGTGGCGCCGGTGGTGCAGATCGTCCCGAGCTCGCTCCCCGACTCGGTGCATGCGCAGGCCGACGCGTTCCGCAAGGC
>JBKOYW010000426.1:0-2107 GCA_046744275.1 Actinomycetota bacterium | reverse complement strand
TACGAGATAAGCAGATATGTCTCGTGGGCTCGGAGATGTGTATAAGAGACAGTACATCAGCCCCGACCGCAAGTACGCGCTGCCGCCGCGGCACGAGCTGGCGACCTCGATGGAGGCGCTGATCCACCACTTCAAGCTCGTCACCGAGGGCTTCCGCGTGCCGCCGGGCGAGGCCTACTACCCGATCGAGTCGCCGCGCGGGGAGCTCGCCTGCTACGTGCGCGCAGACGGCTCCTCCAAGCCCGCGCGCGTGCACATGCGCGACCCCTCGTTCGTGAACCTGCAGGCGCTCAAGCCGATGGTGCAGGACGAGTACATCGCCGACCTGATCGCGACGCTCGCGATGCTCGACCCGATCCTGGGCGGGATCGACCGCTGATGGCGATCGACCCGAGCCAGGTCCCGCGGTTCGCCCACGGCTCGCGCGTCCCGGGCTGGGACGACGCCGCCGACCTCACCAAGGATCCAGCGGTCGTCCCCGACCCGGCGACGACGCCGGTGCCGACGCACGTGCGCGCGGAGATCGAGGCTCAGATGGCCAAGTACCCGGATATCCGCTCGGCCGCGATCCCGTCGCTGCACATCGTCCAGCGCGAGCACGGGTGGTGCTCGCCGACCGCGATCGAGCAGGCCGCGTGCGTGATGCGGCTCACCCCGGCGTACCTGACCGCCGTGGCGACGTTCTACGACATGTTCTCGACGACGCCCAAGGGCCGGCACGACGTCTACGTGTGCACGAACATCTCGTGCTCGCTGCTGGGAGCGGACGCGATCTACGAGGAGATGCTGAGCGCCGCCGGCGACGATCCCGACTTCCACGTCAAGGCGTTCGAGTGCCTCGGAGCGTGCGACATCGCGCCGATGGCGTCCGTCGACGGCGAGTACGTCGGGCCGCTCGAGGCCGAGGACTGCGCGCGGATCGTCGACGACGTCAAGGCGGGCCGCGAGGTGCTGCCGGACAAGCAGCTCAAGAAGCGCAAGATCGCCGTTGAACATTGGAAGGGGGCGTGATGGAGATCCTCTACAAGGAGATCGACGACCCCGAGCTGGCGACGCTCGACGGCTACTCCAGGCGCGGCGGCTACGAGATGCTGCGCAAGGCGCTCGACATGGAGCCCGAGGACGTGCTGCACGAGATGCTCGAGTCGAACGTCCGCGGCCGCGGCGGGGCCGGCTTCGCGATGGGCAAGAAGATGTCCTTCATCCCGAAGGGGGCGATGGACAAGTACCTCGTCTGCAACGCCGACGAGTCCGAGCCCGGCACGTTCAAGGACCGCGAGCTGATGCAGAAGAACCCGCATCTGCTCATCGAGGGGATGATCATCGGCGCCTACGCGATCGGCGCCAACAAGTCGTTCATCTTCATCCGCGGCGAGTACTCCCACCAGGCCGACGTGCTCGACGCGGCGGTGGCCGAGGCGCGCGCCGCCGGCTACCTGGGCGAGAACATCCTCGGCTCCACGCACACGATCGACCTCGTCGTCCACCGCGGCGCCGGCGCCTACATCTGCGGCGAGGAGACCGCGCTGCTCGACTCGCTCGAGGGCAAGCGCGGCAACCCGCGCCTGAAGCCGCCGTTCCCGGCCGTCCAGGGCCTCTACAAGGGCCCGACGCTGATCAACAACGTCGAGACGCTGATGAACGTGCCGGTGATCCTGCGCATGGGCGGCGCCAACTTCGCGGAGATCGGCACGCAGACGTCCACCGGCACCAAGGTCGTGTCGGTCAGCGGCTGCGTCCAGCGCCCCGGCAACTACGAGATCGTGCTCGGCGTCCCGTCGCGCGAGATCATCGAGGGCCTGGCGGGCGGCCCGCCCGCGGGGCGCTCGATCAAGGCCTGGTTCCCGGGCGGCTCGTCGGCCCCGGTGCTCCCGGGCACCGACGAGTACCTCGACCTGCCGTACGACTTCGACTCGCTCGCGAAGGCCGGCTCGATGCTCGGCTCGGGCGCGATCATCGTCATCGACGACTCGATCTCGATTGTCGACGTCGCGCTCAAGACCGCGAAGTTCTACCGCCACGAGTCGTGCGGCAAGTGCACGCCGTGCCGCGAGGGCACGAACTGGACCGTGAGGATGCTCGAGCGCGTCCAGACCGGCGAGGCGAC
>JBKOYW010000081.1:0-6509 GCA_046744275.1 Actinomycetota bacterium | reverse complement strand
GTGTTGCACTCCCCCGTCCCGCCACCTCCGAGCCGCGCGACGCAGTGCACACGGACGGGTATGACCGATCCGATCTTCCGGACCACATCCATGACGTCGTCGAAGTCCCTGAAGCACGACTCGTAGCGCCAGCTCGATGATCCGGCCTTCGCCGGCCGGACGTTCAACCCGGCCGACTCGAGCGCTCGCTTCGCCTCGAGGTCCCGACCACCGACCGCGATCGTGTGCATCGGCCTGCGGCCGCGGTGGTCGCCGCACAGCGTGACCGTCACCTTGCGCCGCCGGCCCTCGAAGCTTCTGGGGACGTGGTGCTGCACGTCCACCGACAGACCCTCGGCCTCGAGCAGAGCCAAGCCGCCCGCGTCGCTGTCGACGCGAGCGAATACACGATCGATCATCTTCTGATCGCCCACGAGCCCCACACGTGACCCGTCACGACCTGTGTACGTGCGCGTCACGCCCACCCGGAAGCCCTTGTCGGCCCGAGACATCAGGTACGTCATGTGGGCGTTCGGGGTGTTGCCAGGGCGGAAGCCGGCGAAGTGCGTGTGCTCGGGCGTGCTGACGAGCTCGCGGCCGCCGGCCGTGCGGATGCGGATGCCGAGCAGGGCCTCGGCGACGTGCCTGCCGGTCACGCGCGCCGGGCGGAAGTCGCCGCTGCCGTAGCAGGACATGACCTCGTCGCCGACCTCGACGGCCTCAATCGGCTTTACGGAGCCGTCGCCCATCGTCACCGGCGTGCCCTCGACCAGGCATTGATCGTCGTCCCCGACGACCGCGAGGTTGCGGTGCTCTGACGCGAGCAGCTGGAGCCAGCGGTACTGGGCGTGGTTGGTGTCCTGGTACTCGTCGACGAGGATCCAGCGGAACGCCGTGGAGTAGCGGTCGCGGACCTCCTGGAAGAGCTCGAGCAGGTTGACCGCCCGGAACAGGAGGTCGTCGAAGTCCATCGCGTTCATGCGGTGGAGCTCGCGCTCGTAGTGCTCGTACACGTCGGCGACGGTCTGCTCGAAGAACGAGCCGACGAGCTGGCGGTAGTCCTCGGCCGAGCGGAGGCGGTTCTTGGCGTCGGAGATCTGGGTCTGGATCGCTCGTGGGGTGAAGCGCTTGGGGTCGACATCGAGGTCGTCGAGGCACTTCTTGATCAGCCGCCGTGAGTCGGCGCCGTCGTAGATCGTGAACTGGCGGGTGTAGCCGAGCCGGTGGGCGTCGGCCCGGAGCATCCGGGCGCAGGCGGAGTGGAACGTCATGACCCACATCGCGCGCGTCGCGCGGCCGACCAGCAGCTCGACGCGCTCGCGCATCTCCTGGGCGGCCTTGTTGGTGAAGGTGATGGCCAGGATCTCGCTCGCGCGCGCCTGCCCGGTCCGCAGCAGGTACGCGATCCGGTGGGTGAGCACGCGGGTCTTGCCCGAGCCGGCGCCGGCCAGGATGAGCAGCGGCCCCTCGCCCTGCGTCACCGCATCCCGCTGAGGCGGGTTGAGACCCTCGAGGAGGGCGTCGATCGCGGTCGACTCGGGCATCCGGAGTGACGGTAGCGGGCCGCCCGGAAGTACTCTCCGGCCGCATGAGCCAAGGCCCGGTGCTGTTCGCCTACGACGGATCCGCCCACGCCCGCGCGGCGATCGAGCGCGCCGGGACCGTGCTGCAACCCGGTCCCGCGATCGTCGCCACCGCGTGGACCTCGTTCGAGGACGCCGCGCCCGCCGCCCTGATGGCGCTGCCGAAGGACATGGTCGGCGAGGCGGTCGGCACGCTCGACGAGGCCAACCGCGAGACCGCGGAGCAGCTCGCCGCCGAGGGCGCGGAGCTGGCGCGCAAGGCGGGCTTCGACGCACAGGCCCGCGCCGTCCGCTCGCGCGGGCCCTTCTTCGCCGCGCTGCTCGAGGCCGCCGACGAGCTGGACGCGAGCGCGATCGTGGCCGGCAGCCGCGGACGCTCGGCGCTCGCCGCCGCGGTCCTCGGGAGCGTGTCCACCGGCTTGCTTCACCACACCGGTCGTCCCGTCCTCGTGGTGCGGGCCGCCGAGGATGGTTGACGGCATCCGCGCGGCCGCGGCGCGGGTCGCCGGGCGTGCGCGGTACGTCGAGATCGTCGAGGAGGCGATCGAGCCGTATGCGGCGACGCTGGGCGGCGAGTCGCCGCCCGCGCCCGACCTCGAGGGGGCGAGCGATGAGGAGCGGGCGGCGTTCAGCCTCACGCTCAACGCGATCAACTTCGGCTCGGGCTGGTTCCCGACGCTGCGCAAGGCGCCCGGCATGTCGGGCTTCCGCACCGTCGAGGCCGGGCTGCGCGCCCATGGCCCGTGGAGCGCCGACGCGCTTGCGGCGATGACGCGCGAGGAGATCGCCGCGGCGGTCGGCCAGGACCCGAGGCACGAGCTGATCGGCCACTTCACCGTCCACCTGCGCCAGCTCGGCGAGAAGGTCCGCGACGAGCACGGCGGCTCGTTCCTCGCGCTCGCCCGCAGCGGCGACGGCTCCGCGGTGCGCCTCGCCGAGACGCTCGCGAGCTGGCCGACTTGGCGCGACGTCTCGCCCTACGACGGCGAGGACGTCCCGTTCTTCAAGCGCGCGCAGATCGCCGCCGCCGACCTCGCGCTCGCCGGCCTCGCTCCCGCCCAGGACCTCGCGCGGCTCACGATCTTCGCCGACAACCTCGTGCCGCACGTGCTGCGGATCGACGGCGTCCTGCGCTTCGACGACGACCTCGTCGCCCGCATCGAGGCCGAGCAGCTGATCGATCACGACTCGCCGGAGGAGGTCGAGATCCGCGCGTGCGCGCTCCATGCGGCGGAGCTGCTCGTCGCCGCTCACGGATCGACGACCGCCACCGCCGTCGACAACATCCTGTGGCACCGCGGCGGCGAGTCGCGCTACAAGGCCGTGCCGCGCCACCGGGCGCGCACGACGGCCTACTGATCCACCGCCGTCACGACGATCCCGCGGCGGTAGTCGCGGGAGCGCAACTCGAACTCCGGGTCGACCTCGAAGCGCTCCGCCCGGATCGTCACGCCGTCGATCCCGTTGAGGTCGAACCGGCGCCAGCCGGGCAGCGGCCCGGACGACGAGCGTCCGCCGACCTGGACGGCGTCGAGGCAGTGCGTGCCGGTCGACGCGATGAAGATCGCGTGCGGGTGGGCGACCCGTGGGCGGCCCCGGTACCGGAACTCGACCACATTCCGCTCCCTGATCGCCGCCCGAAGCTCGGCGCCCGCCATGTCGCGATCCTAGTCGAGCACGAGCACGTCGAGGGTGCGCGGGCCGTGGACGCCCTCGACGCGGTCGAGCTCGATGTCGGACGTCGCCGACGGGCCCGACACGAGCGTGATCGGCCGCCCCTCGGCGGCGGCCTCGGCGAGGACGGCGACGGCATCCGGCACGCCGGCGACCACCGAGCCGGATTCGACGATGCATATGTGCCAGTCCGGCACCAGCGTCAGCGCGCGGCGGCCGGAGCGCTCGCCGCCATCGAGCACGATCGTGCCGGTTTCGGCGATCGCGAGCCCGCAGCCGGTGAGCACGCCGTCGAGCTGGTCGAGCGCCTGCGGCGAGAGCGGCGGGTCGTCGACCACGAGCTCGACGCCCTCGATTTGCTCCGGCCCGCCGGGCGGCACGGCGATCCGCTTGGCGCCGCGCTCGCGGCAGAGTCGGGCGACGGTGTCGGCGAGTTCCGCCGGCGCGACGCGCGTGACGGTGGCGCGGTACTCGGCGACCCGCTCGCAGAACCGGTCCACCGCGCTGTCGTCGACCCGCGGGCCGCGGTAACGGCGCGGGACCTCGGGCACGGCGACGCCCGCGCCGAGCGCGTCACGAACGCGCGCGAGGATCGCCTCACGAGCCGCGCTCATCGCCTCGGTCGGAAAGCCTGGCTGGGCGGCGGCGCCACCACTCACGGAATGTCTCCTTCGGAGGCTCGGGGAGCTCGCGCATCGCGGTCCACCCCGGCAGCGCGGCCTTGGCGATCGGCCCGCGGCCGAGCCGCGCGAGCTTCTGCGCGCGCTCGTAGCGCTGCTGCGAAGAGAACACCGACGCCACGGTCTTCATGGCCAGCGCCTCGCCGCTGAACCGCGACTTCTGCTCGCGGATCACGCGCCCGCGCAGATGCACGAGCAGCTGCGGGATCTCGATCTTGACCGGGCACGCGTCGTAGCAGGCGCCGCACAGCGAGGACGCCCACGGCAGCGTCGGGTGCTTGTCGAGCCCGAACAGCTGCGGCGACAGCACCGCGCCGATCGGGCCGGGATAGACCGACTCGTACGCCTGCCCGCCCACCCGCGAGTACACCGGGCACACGTTCAGGCACGCCGAGCAGCGGATGCAGTGCAGCGCCTGGCGGCCGAACTCGTCGGCCAGCACGTCCGTCCGCCCGCCGTCGAGCAGGATCAAGTGAAACTCCTGCGGCCCGTCACCTTCGCGCACCCCGGTCCACAGCGACGTGTACGGGTTCATCCGCTCCGCCGTCGACGACCGCGGGAGCAGCTGGAGGAACACCTCGAGATCGCGCCACTCGGGCAGCACCTTCTCGATCCCCATGACCGTGACGAGGACGCGCGGGAGCGTGGTGCACATGCGCCCGTTGCCCTCGGACTCGACGACCACCACAGTGCCGGTCTCGGCCACGCCGAAGTTCGCGCCCGACACCGCGACCGGCACCGACAGGAACTTCGCGCGCAGGTGCTTGCGGGCCGCCTCCGCGATCGCCGACGCCTCCATGCCGAGCTTCTCGTCGGTGATCGTACGCTCGAACAGCGCCTTGATCTCCATCCGGTTGCGATGGATCGCCGGGACGAGGATGTGCGAGGTCTTGTCGTGCGAGAGCTGGAGGATGAGCTCCGCCAGGTCGGTCTCGATCGCGCTGATCCCCTGGGCGGCGAGCGCGTCGTTGAGGCCGATCTCGTCGGTCGCGATCGACTTGACCTTGACCACCTCGCGCGAGCCGTGCTCGTGGGCGATCCGAGCGACGATGGCGTTCGCCTCCGCCCCGTCGCGCGCCCAGTGCACGACACCGCCCGCCCGCGTCACCGACGCCTCCAGGCGCTCGAGCTGCTCGGGCAGCGTCGCCATCGCCCGCGCCTTGATCGCCGCGCCCGCGTCGCGCAGCGCCTCCCAATCCGGCAGCTCGCCCACCGCCCGCAGCCGCTTGGCGCGGATCGTCGCCGTCGCCTTGCCCAGGTTGCGCCGCAGCTGCGCGTTCTGCAGCGTCTCGTGCGCAGCGGCCGGGAACCCCTTCATTCGGTCGCCGCCAGGATCTCGGCCAGGTGCATGGTCCGCACGCCCGCGCGCTGGCGCCGCAAAGCGCCGCCGATGTGCATCAGGCACGAGTTATCGGCCGCCGTACAGACCTCCGCCTTCGTGTCCAGCACCCGCCGCAGCTTGTCCGAGAGCATCGCCATCGACGTCTCGGCGTTCTTGACTGCGAACGTCCCGCCGAAGCCGCAGCACTCGTCCGCGTCCGGCAACTCGACCAGGTCGATCCCGCGGACCTCCGAGAGCAGCCGCCACGGCCGATCGCCGACGCGCAACAGCCGCAGCGAGTGACAGGTCGGGTGCAGCGTGACGCGGTGCGGGAACGACGCCCCGACATCCGTGACGCCCAGCCGGTCCACGAGGAACTCCGTCAGCTCGAACAGCCTCCCCACCGACGACGGCACGTGCTCGCGCACGAACCCCACACACGACGCCGACGGCGACACCACCACCTCAAAACCCTCGAACACCCGCGCCCAGCGCTCCACCAGCGCACGGCCATGCTCCTCGTAGCCGGTGTTCCCGTGAATCTGGCCGCAGCACGTCTCCGCCTCGGGGAACACGACCTCGTGATCGAGCCGCTCCAGCAGCTCGACCACCGCGCGGCCGGTGTCGGGGAACAGTGTGTCGTTGAAGCAGGTGACGAAGAGCGCGATCCGCACGGTGGCGAACCCTAGCCCTCGGCCGCGCGCACGAGCTCGGCGAACGCGGCGAGCCGCCCCGGCTGCTGCTCGGCGAGCTCGGCGGTCTCGGGGGCGTCGACGAAGAGGACGCGCGCGGACGTGGCGGCGGCGACGCCCTCGCCGGCGGCCGCCAGCGCGAGCAGCTCCTCCGCGCCCCGCAGCTCCGCGAGCAGCTGCCGGATCGGGCCGGCAACCGCGGCGGGAGCCGGCAGGTCGCGCATCATCAGGCCGGCGACGTACTTGGGCCACGCGGTGATCCACGCGTACGGCTGCTCGGGTACGGCCTCCAGGTACAGCCGCGCCTGCTCGAGCCGGGCACGGGCCGCCGCCGCCTCCGCGCTCTCGTCGAGACGACGCGGGCCTAGGCGCTCCGCCAGCTCGGCCATGCACGACTCGATCCGGTGGCGGTCGGCGTGCCGCTCGGCGACTTCCTGGTCGGCGGCCGCCAGCTCGGTCGCGGCGGCGTGGCAGATCGCGGCGTGCTCGCGCCCGCTCGCGATCGCCATGGCGAGCCGCCGCCGGGCGGCCTCGACCGACGCCTTCGCGCCCTCCTGGATGCGCGCCGCGGCCTCACGGG
>JBKOYW010000139.1:0-9329 GCA_046744275.1 Actinomycetota bacterium | reverse complement strand
GCACGACGCCGACCGGCCCCGGATCGCAGAACGCGAACACCGTGCGGCCGACGCGCAGGAGGTCGCCGTCCACCAGCCTCCGGCGGCCCGCGAGGCGCAGGCCGTTGACCCAGGTGCCGTTCTGGGACAGCCCGTCGTCGGTCACCGTCCACGCGCCGGCCCGGCACACCAGCTCGGCGTGCAGGCGCGACATCTCGGGATCCCACGGCACCGAGATGTCCGCCTCCTCGCGGCGGCCGAGCGTGATGCCGCCGTCCGACCGCTGCGCCAGCGAGAAGATCAGCTGGCGCCCGTCGTCGTCGCGGTAGACCAGGAACGGATCGCCGATCCGCTCGGCGGCGCGGCGCGCCTCGAGCTCCTCCTGTGTCGGCTTACCGAGAGTGAGCGGTGACTCCACGGGCCGAGCCTACATCACCCCTAGAGGTCCGTCCAAAAACCCCGCCACGCCGGGGCGGATCTTCTTGGACGGACCCCTCAGTCCGAGGAGAAGATGTTCAGCAGCGACAGGAAGATGTTGACGATCGAGACGAAGATGCCGGTCGCGAGCCAGATCGCGTCCCGCTCGGTCCCGTGCTTGCGCAGGAAGTTGAAGTCGACCACGATCAGCAGCGCCGACAGCGCGTAGATGCCGAGGCTGAGCAGCGGGCTGATCGTGCCGCCGAACAGCGTCCACAGGATCGTCCCGCAGCAGAGCGCGAAGACGATCAGCGACAGCGGCCGCATCCACGGCGCGAGGTCCTTCGATAGGAAGAAGCCGAGCGCGCCGGCGCCGAGCACGGTCGCCGCCGTGCCGGCGAACGCCTGCGTCAGCGCGTCGGTCTCCACGGACGCGAAGTAGGCGATCACCGGGCCGAGCCCGATGCCGATCGCCAGCGCGGTCGCGAACAGCCAGAACATCGCGAACGCGCCGACGCGGAAGCGCTCCCCCGCGAACGAGGAGACGAGCAGCATGCCGAAGCCCGCGAACGAGAACGCGCGCGCCGTACCGAGCGACAGGTCCTTTCCGATCAATGTGCCGACGGCGCAGAACGCCAGCGCGATGGCGACCAGGAACAGCACCTGGCCCATCAGCTGAGCGGTGGAGATGGCGCGCGGGGCGACGCCCTCGCGATAGGTCGCGACGGTGCTCGTCTCGGACATGCCGCGCAATGTACCCCTCAAAGGGGCTGTCCATTACACCTTTTGGACGAGTGTCCCGGTCCCCAGGCCGCCGCCGCAGCACATGGTGACGAGGCCGATCTCCTTGTCGGCCCGCTCGAGCTCGTGGAGCAGCGTCGTGAGGAGCCGCGCGCCGGTCGATCCGAGCGGGTGGCCGAGGGCCATGGCGCCGCCGTTCACGTTCACGCGATCCATGTCCGGCTCGAGCTCGCGCTTCCAGGCCAGCACGACCGGGGCGAACGCCTCGTTGATCTCCACGAGGTCGATGTCGTTCATCGTCATGCCGTTGCGCTCGAGCAGCTTGCGCGTCGCGGGGATCGGGCCTGTGAGCATCATCACCGGGTCGACGCCGACCGTCGTCTGATCGACGATCTTCGCCCGCGGGGTGACGCCCAGCTCGGCCGCCTTCTCGGCGCTCATCAGCAGCAGCCCGGCCGCGCCGTCGGAGATCTGCGACGAGTTGCCGGCGGTGATCTTGCCGTCCGGCTTGAAGGCGGGCTTGAGCGCCGCCAGCGCCTCGAGGTTCGTATCGGGCCGGATGCCCTGGTCGGACACGTAGGTCGAGCCGTTGACCTTGAAGGGGATCGTCTCGCGTTCGAAGCGGCCCTCCTCGGTGGCGCGCGCCGCGAGCTGGTGCGACCGCACGGCCAGCTCGTCGATCTCCGACCGCGGGATCTCCCACTTGTCGGCGATCATCTCGGCCGAGATGCCCTGCGGCACGAGGTTGTAGCGCTCGAGCAGCTCGGGCGGCCACGGGGAGCCGACGTCGTCGACCCACTTGAAGCCGACGCCCATCGGGATGTGGCCCATGTGCTCGACGCCGCCGCCGATCACCACGTCGTGCACGCCGGCCGCGATCAACGCGGCGCCGAAGTTCACGGCCTGCTGGGCCGAGCCGCACTGGCGATCGACCGTCGTGGCGGGCGTCTCGATCGGCAGCCCGGCCTGCAGCCAGGCGTTGCGGCCGACGTTGAACATCTGCTCGCCGTACTGCTGCACGCAGCCGCAGATCACGTCTTCGACCGCCTCCGCAGGAATGCCTGCCCGCTCGATGAGCTCGGTGTAGGTCTTGCCGAGCAGCTCGTTCGGATGCGTGTCCTTGTAGTAGCCCTTGTCCGGGTGGCCGCGCCCGATCGGGGTGCGTACCGCCTCGACGATGACCACTTCGCGGCCGTTGGCGTTCATTCTCAGAGCCTCCACGTTTGACCGGCGCGCACGGACGCGCCAAGGCGTAGTGTAGGCCCATTGACTGACCAGTCAGCCAACGGGGAGTTCGCCAGTGTCTGAGCGAGTCGGGATCGCCGGAAGCGGAGCCATCGCGTGCGGCCTTGCGGCCGTCGCCGCCCAGCGCGGCGACGTGGTCGTATGGGCGCGCTCGGATGGCTCGGCCGAGAAGGCGGACCGCCGCGTACGGGCGCTGTGCGAGAAGGCGGGCGCGCACGTGAACGGCAACGTGCGGGTCACGTGCGACAGCGCCGACCTGGCCGAGGCGAGCTTCGTCGTCGAGGCGATCGTGGAGGACCCGGCCGCCAAGGCGGCGCTCATCACCGAGCTCGGCGGCCGCCTGGGCGCCGACGCGATCCTCGCCAGCACCACCTCGTCGCTCTCGATCTCCGAGCTGGCGGAGGCGTCGGGCCGCCCCGACCGCTTCGTCGGCCTGCACGTGTTCAACCCGGTGCCGAAGATGGAGCTCGTCGAGCTGGTCTTCCCCGCCACGGCGGCGCCGGATACGCGCGCGCGGGCGCACGCGCTGTGCGAGGCGCTCGGCAAAACCGCCGTGGAGGTGCCCGACACCGCGGGCTTCGTCGTCAACCGGCTGCTGTTCCCGTACCTGTTCGAAGCCGTCCGGCTGATGGAGCGCACCGGCCTCGAGGCCGAGGCGATCGACACCTGCATGCGCCTCGGCGCCGGCCACCCGCTCGGCCCGCTGGCGCTGCTCGACCTCGTCGGGCTCGACGTGTCGGCCGCGATCGGCCGCACGATCGGCGCCGAGGTACCGGCCCGGATCGAGCAGATGATCGCCGAGGGCGCGCTCGGCCGGAAGGCCGGCCGCGGCTTCTACACGTACGACGGCTGAGTTCCCCGGGCCTCCGTCCGCCGGCCCTCTGATGCCGACGGACGCCGTCCATGGCGTCCGATTGGAAGGGCGCGCCGCAGCAGCTTCCCCGCGGGCGTGCGCGGCAGCGCGTCCGTGAAGCGCACGTCGTGGAGGCGCTTGTGCGGCGCGACCCGGGCTGCGACGAACGCCATCAGATCGTCGGCGTCGACCTCCTCGCGCGCCACGACGACCGCCACCGGCACCTCGCCGCGACGCTCGTCCGGCCGCCCGACGACGGCGCAGTCCGCCACCGCGGGGTGGGTCGCGAGCAGCGCCTCGAGCTCGGCCGGCGCGACCTGCAGCGCGTTGACCTTGATCAGCTCCTTCAGGCGGTCGACCACGAAGACGTTGCCGTCGTCGTCGACGTGCCCGAGGTCCCCGCTGTGCACCCAGCCGTCGGCGTCGATCAGCTCGGCGGTCGCGTCGGGCCGGCGCAGGTAGCCGGCCATCGTCTGCGGGCCGCGGATCAGCAGCTCGCCGCCGTCGCCGATTCGAAGCTCGGTGCTCGGCGCCACGCGCCCGGCGGAGCCGGGCTCGGTCCCGAGCTCGCGGTCGGGCAGCGCAGCGCTCCCCGTCGTCTCGGTGAGGCCGTAGCCCTGGCCGACCACGGCGTGCGGGAAGCGCTCCGCCACCGCGGACTGGAGCTCGGCGCCGAGCGGCGCGCCGCCGGAGACGATCAGCTCGACCGACGACAGGTCGAAGGCGTCGACGCGCGGGTCGCGGGCCAGCAGCCGCATCACCGGCGGCGGCACGATCAGCACGCTCACGCGGTGGCCCTCGACGGCAGCCAGGAACGCGTCGGGCTCGAAGCGCTGCATCGTGACCAGGCGCGCGCCGGCGGTCAGCGCCGTCCCGAGCGTGATCACGAACCCCATCACGTGGGCGAACGGAGCGAGCGCGAGCACGACGTCGCCGGGCGTGGGCCGCAGGCCTCCCGCGGCCTGCCGGACCGCGGTCACGAGGCTGCGGTGCGTGATCATGACGCCCTTTGGAAGCCCGGTCGTGCCGACCGCGCTCGGCGAGCAGGGCGGAGACGCGCTCGACCCGCTCGGCGAGCGTCGCGTACGTCACGCACGCCCCGCTCGGGGCGTCGATCAGCGCGATCCGGTCGCCGTGCCGGCGCGCCGTCTCCGCGACGAGGCCGTGGAACGTCGCGTCGTCGCGCGCGATCGGGGCGTACGGGCTGGTCCACGTGCGCGTCGCGTGGTCGCGCGCGACGGGGTCGTGCGAGCTGGGCATCGCGTCGTCCTTATTTGCACGTGTGTGCGCAGCAGGGTTTGACATGTGTCAAACGGTGTCCTGCGATTGACAGGTGTCAACCACGAAGGTCCGAATCCTCGAGACGGCGTGGCGACTCATGCAGGAGCGCGGCGTCGGCGTGCCGGTCGGCGAGATCGCGGCCGCCGCCGGGGTGTCCCGCCAGCTCGTCTACGTGCACTTCACGAGCCGCGCCGGCCTGCTGGTCGCGATGACCCGCCACCAGGACGTGCGCAGCGGCTTCCGCGAGCGCGCCTGGGCCACGCGAGAGCTCCCGCCCGCCGAGGCACTCGAGGCGCTCGCGCGCTCGTGGTGCGAGTACGCGGCGCAGATCATGCCCGTCCCGCTCGAGCTCGAAGCGGCGCTGATCGCCGGCGAGGATGGCGCCGTCGCGTGGCGCGACCGCATGGGCGAGCTGCACCAGGCGTTCAGGTTCGCCACCGGCCGGCTCGAGGCGGTGGGCGAGCTGGCGGCGGGCTGGACCGCGGACAGCGCGGCCGACTGGACCTTGGCGCAGGTGCAGCCGTCGAACTGGCTGCACCTCGTGCGCGAGCGCGGCTGGAGCGAGGACGAGTACGTCGGCAGGACGGTCGCGTCGATCCTCACGCAGGTCGTCGCGAATGTTTAGTTCATATTGAGAGAAGGTTGGGATATTGCCGGTGCGACGAACGTACCCTCATCGCACCCCTCCTCCAGAAACACTTGAGCCCGGCTCGCTCCCCTGAGCCGGGCTCTTGTGTTCTCTCGGTCGATCCTCCCCAGGATCTCCCTCTCTCCTCCTCAACCGCCTAGGCGGTCCAGTCGGTTGCCGGGCAAGGTAGCGCGTCGGAGGCCTTTGTGCAATTCCGCGCGAAGTTTCGATTCGCAACCCTGGTCGACGGGATAGGGTTTCACGGCCCGTGCGCCCCTCGCTCGACACCCGCGAGGAGACGGTCGCCCAGCTGCGGCGCGGCTTCCTTGCGGGCCGTCTCGGAACGGACACGTTCTCGCGGCGCGTCGACGAGGCGATGCACAGCGGCAGCCGCGACGCGCTGCGCGGCCTGACCGCCGACCTGCCCGCTCCGCCGCCCGCCCGCCTGTCGCGCCTGCGCTCGTGGTTCGGGTCCCGCTCGCTCGGGCTGCCGCCCGCAGGCGAGCTGCTGCACGCGCGCCTCGTGATCGGCCGCTCGAGTGGCTGCCAGCTCGTGCTCGCCGACGACACCGTCTCGCGCCGCCATGCCGAGCTGTTCGTCGAGGAGGGCCGCTGGCTCCTGCGCGACCTCGACTCCTCGAACGGCACGTGGGTCAACGGGCGCCGGATCGTCGAGGCCGAGGTGCGCCCCGGCGACGAGCTGCACCTCGGCGGCTGCCGGCTACGCCTGTAGGCGCCGCACCGTCGCCTCGGTGAGGATCGTGCCGCGCGCCTCGGGCTCGCGCGCGCAGACCGTCACGAGCGAGAGCAGCAGCTCGTTGTCGACCGAGAGCTGGCCGAGCGGGACGTTCACGTCACCGCCGCCGAGCCTGTGGTTGGCGCGGGCGAGCCAGCGCCCGGCGACACCTCGCCGCAGCCGCTCGGGCCGCTTGACGTCGATCGTCAGCGTCGGCGAGCCGCTGATCACGATGAGGCCGACGTCGGTGATCTCGTCCCAGGCGACCGTAGGCCCGGCCGCGCCGTGATCCCACCGCAGCGCGTCGGGCGTCATCACCAGCCGCCACGGCCCCCGCAGCCTCCACAGCCCGATGACGGCGAAGGCGCCGAAGGTGACCACGCCGAGCGCGCCCGCGATCTGCACGACCACGGAGTCGGTCAGCAGCATCAGCGCCCCGACGACCGCGAACAGCAGCGCGCCCACCGCGATCAGCACCTGCCGCAGCCGCCCGACCTGCACCACGAGCGCCCCGTTCTCGAGCCGTGGACCCGAGCCGTCCGGCGCGCGCTTGGCGAGCACGACCACGCCGAGCATCACGACGAAGACAATCGTCGCGAGGCCGATCGGCGCGATCACGCCACCGCGCGCCTGTCGCGGATCCGGACGGCCTCGATCCGGTTCTCGCGGACGGACTCGACGCGTATCGAGTAGCCGTTGTGGGTCACCGTGTCGCCGCGCTTGGGCAGGCGGCCGAGCTCCCCGAACACGAAGCCGCCGACGGAGTTGTAGGCGTCGGTGTCGACCGGCAGCTCGAGCCCGTAGTCGACGAGGTCGGTGATCGCGACGTGCCCGCGCACGAACCAGTCGCCGTTTGCGAGCCGCCGGACGGCGCCGCCGAGCGGGTCGGTCTCGTCGTCGATCTCGCCGACGACCTCCTCGATGATGTCCTCGACCGTGACGATCCCGGCCGTGCGGCCGTACTCGTCGATGACGACGGCGAGCGAGCTGCGCTGGCGCTGCAGGTCGGCCAACAGATCGTCCAGGGGCTTGGTCTCCGGCACGATCGGCGCCTCGCGCACCAGCTCGTCGATCCGCGCCTCCGTCCCCTCGGTCAGCAGGAGCTGGGCGAGCGCGTTCGCGTGCACGATCCCTTTCACCCGGTCGTGGTTCTCGTCCTCCGTCACCACCAGCCGCGTATGGCCGGAGGACACGCAGCGCCGCAGCGCGGTCTCGACATTCTCGGACAGGTCGACGGTGACGACCGCAGGCGCCGGCGTCATCACCTGACGGGCCTGCTGCTCGTGCAAGTGGAAGACGCCGGTGAGCATGCTCGCCTCGCCCGGGTCGAGCTGGCCGCCGGTCAGCGACTGCGCGATCAGCACCTTGAGCTCCTCCGGCGAGCCGCCCTCCTCGTACTCGTTCGTCGCCTTGATGCCGACCAGCCGCAGAATGCCGTTCGAGGCCGCGTTGAGCACGTGGATGAACGGGCTGAATCCCTGCGTGAACAGGTGCAGCGGGCGGGCGATCCAGCGTGCGACGTTCTCGGCGCGATTGATCGCGTAGATCTTCGGGACCTGCTCGCCGATCGTGATGTGGAGCGAGGTCGTGATCAGGTAGGCAAGCGCCAGCGAGATTGCGAGCGTGACGCCGTGCGGGAGGTCCTCGCCGAGGATGTTCTCGAAGATGTCCGCCACCGCCGGCTCGCCGAGGAAGCCGATGCCCAGCGAGGTGAACGTGATGCCCAGCTGGCACGCGGCGAGATAGCGCGACAGCTCGCTGAGTTGTCGCAGCACGAGCCGTGCCCCGCGCTTGCCCTCCTCGGCCTGCTCCTCGATCCGCGCGCGGCGGACGCGCACGAGCGCGAACTCGGCGGCGACGAAGAAGCCGTTGAGGAGCACCAGCACGACGACGGCCAGCAGCAGCAGGACGGTCATCGGCGGTCCGCCGGACGCGCGCGGGGCGCGCCGCTACTTCGGGAGCTGTCGTCGTCGTTCATCAGGCGACGGGTCGAATGGTAGCGGTGCTACCCCGCGAGGATCGGCGAACAACGGGAGAGGCCCGCCGAAGCGGGCCTCTCCGTCGTCGCGAGTGCCTGTGCCGCCGAAGCGAATCAGCAGAGCTTGAAGAGGCGGGAGTGCTCGCGCCACCCGCTCTTCGTCTTCTCGCGGACGCTCACCGCGGCGTAGGTGCCGGCCTCGGCG
Organism: Actinomycetota bacterium; assembly: GCA_046744275.1. Taxonomy (GTDB): domain Bacteria; phylum Actinomycetota; class Thermoleophilia; order Solirubrobacterales; family Solirubrobacteraceae; genus DASSUW01. The sequence goes on along the minus strand of JBKOYW010000139.1, from coordinate 1,266 downwards.
GACACGCCGCGGAAGTCAGCCGTCGCCCGCAGGCGCCCGTTCGAGCGCTGCGCCTTGACGGTGCGCGACCGCCTTGTCGCCGTACGAGCTGTCCGCGGACGCGGCGGCCGTACCCACGGCGAAGGTCGCCGCGGTTGCACTCAAGAAGAGCGCGAGCCGGAAGCGCATGGGCTTCCCTCCTTGGAGTGTCATAGGGCGCCGCACGAGGGTCGAGACATCCGGTTTCGGCGAGCAGGCACCCTGGGGTCTGGGCGACCCTACGGCGGCGCCTGAACGCTCGAAACGTCTGCGCGGGTGGTTGGGACCAGCCCTTGCCGACGGTCCCGGCCACTACACGGGCGGACTGGTCCCCGCCCCCCGGGACGGCGGAACGGCCACCCGGACGGGTGGGTCACGCGGCCGCCCGCAGTCCGGAAAGCGCCCGCACCGCCTCGACCCGGTTCGAGACCCCGAGCCGCTGGTAGATCGCAGCGACATGGAACTTCACCGTGTTCCTGGAGATGAACAGGCGCTCGGCGATCGTGGCGTTCGAGAGGCCATGCGCCAGCAGCTCGAGCACCTCGCGCTGCCGCTCGCTCAGCCCGGCGGCCGGCTCGACCGCCCGGTGCGCGGCAGCGAGCCAGCCGGCCGGGAAGACGGCGTCGCCCGCCGCCACGCGCTCCAGCCCGGCGACGACGCTGTCCGAGCGGGCGCTCTTGAGCAGCACGCCGTCGATCTCGAGCGCGAGGGCATCGCGCGCCAGCGCCGGAGCAACCGCCGGGACGAGCATCACGAGCCGGCCGCCGTTGAGGCCGCGCCGGGCCGCGCGGGCGAGCGAGGCGATGTCGCCGTCACTTGCGAGGAGCGTGTCGACGACCGCCAGGTCAGGGTGGTTTCGCTGCAGGCATCGCTCGAGGTCCGCGGCGCGGTCGCAGCGCGCGACCACGTTCAGCCCTCGATCCTCGAGAAGGCGCTCCAGCGCCTCGAGCACGAGCGCGTACGGCTGGCCGAGGACCACTCGAGTCCGCTCCTTGTGTGCCACCGCCGGCTCGTCACCGTCCTCCACGAACGCCCGTTCTCCTCCGCCCGTTGCAGGTGCAGTCGCGAGCCGACCCTATGAAGGTCCTGAGCGTTCAGGAAGGAGGGTCCTGACCGCAACGGGAATCTGTCAGTGCCGTGACGAGGGCTTCACAACTCGAGCCGCCGGCGAGCTCGTCCATATCCTCTCCAGCCATGCGGATCGTCTCGCTCGTGCCCTCTGCCACCGAGATGCTGTTCGCCCTCGGC
>JBKOYW010000371.1:0-7059 GCA_046744275.1 Actinomycetota bacterium | reverse complement strand
ACGACGCCAGGCTGTCAGCGACGATCGCCCAGCGGAGCGCCTTCTTGGCCACCTCCCGTCTGCGGGGCCGCGAGGCGATCGAGTGGGCGCAGCGAGCCATGGCGCTCGCGCCGGACGATCCGGGGACCGGCCTGCTCGTCGCGCCGTCGCTCGCGCTGGGACTCAGCTTCACCGGCTCGAGAGCAGATGCGCATGCGGCGCTCGACCGCTGGCTCGAGGATCCGGCGGCGCCGCAGCGCGCAGCCGGCTTCGTCCTGCTTGCGCTGAAGGGTTTCCTGCTTCTGGGGGAAGGCGACGTGCGGGGGGCGCGAGCAGCGTTCGAGACCTCGGCCACCGAAAGCCTCGAACGGGGCCTGCTCGTGGTCGCCGCGCTGTCGCTCTCGGGTCTGACCCGCGAGGAGTACCTGGCCGGCGCGTGGGACAGCGCCGTGGTCGCGAGCGAGCGATCGATCGCTCTGGCGGTCGAGTCGGAGGATCGCTGGGTCGTCGCGCTGGCGCACTGGTCGGCGAGCTACGTGCCGTCGGCTCGCGGCGACTGGCCGGTCGCCGAGGCCCACGTGCGCGCGATTCAGGAGCAATCGCCGACGTTCGAGCGTCACATCGCCGCCGAGGCGATCGCGACCGCCGGTCTCGCCGCCGCCCGCGACCGGCCGACCGAGGTTCTCCGGGCGCTGCAGCCGCTCGACCACATCGAGCCGCGCGACGGAGTGGACGACCCGGCGTTCCTTCCCTGGCAGCACCTCAAGGCGCATGCGCTCGTCGACGCGGGCGAGCTCGGCGCGGCCGACAAGTTCATCGGTGCCGCGAGCGCGCATGCGACCGCCCGCGGAAACCCGCTGCTCGCCGCCAGGCTGGCTCATGCGCGCGGCAAGCTCGATTTCGCGCGGCACGACGTCGAACGCGCGACGGCCTCCCTGCGGGATGCCCATGCGCACGTCGAGGCCCTCGCCATGCCGTACGAGCAAGCGCTCATCGAGCTGTCGCAGGGTCAGGTGCTGCGTCGATCGGGCGAACGGCGCGCGGCCGCGGAGACCCTGCTTGCCGCGCACGGGCGGCTCAGCCGCCTCGGGGCGCAGCCGGCCTTGCACCGCTGCGAGACGGAGCTCGCCGCGTGCGGCCTCGCGCCGGCGGCGCGCAAGAGCCGCGACTACACGACCCTGACGCCGCAGGAGCTCGCGGTGGCACGGCTCGTCGTCTCGGGGATGACGAACCGCGAGGTCGCCGAGCAACTCATGGTGAGCACCAAGACCGTCGAGTTCCACCTCAGCCACGTGTACGCCAAGCTCGGCGTCCGAAAGCGGTCAGAGCTTCGCGCGCGGGCGCGCGCGAACGAACTCGCGCTGTGATGAGCGGGCGGCGCTGAAGCTGCGACGCCCGGAGCCGACGTCGCAGCGCTCGCCGTCGGGCAGGACGACCGTAGCCGTGACGTTCGCCGGCACCTCGACGTCGAGTCGGAAGGTATCGCCGTCCTGGCGCCACGCGCTGGTGATCGATCCGCGCACCGAGCGGTAGGAGGCGCGCGCCCACTCGAGCGGACCCGGCTTGGGGGCGATGAGGACGTGCTCGTAGCCCGGCCTGGCGGGACGGATCCCGGCCACGTACTCGTAGAGCCACTGGACGACCGAGCCGAGCGAATAGTGATTGAACGAGTTCATCAGCGGGGTCTGGAAGCCGCGCTCCTCGGTCCAGCCGTCCCAGCGCTCCCAGATCGTGGTCGCACCGTGGCGGATCGAGTAGCCCCACGACGGGAACGTCTCGTTGAGGAGGAGCCGGTACGCGACGTCGGAGTACCCGGCCTCGGTCAGCACGGGACAGAGCAGTCCGACGCCGATGAAGCCGGTCGTGAGATGCCAGTCGTGGCGCTCGATGTCGGCTACCAGGCGCTCCGCCACGCGCTCGCGCAGCTCGTCCGGGACCAGATGCACGTGCAACGCCAATAGGTAGACCGTCTGCGTGTCGCCTTCTATGAAGCCGTCCTCGCCGACGTAGGCCCGGTTGAACGCCGCCACGACGTCCCGGTACAGGGCCTCGTAGCGGGCCTCCCGCTCCCCTCTTCCCAGGACGGCTGCGATGCGCGCCATGAGCTTTGCGTCGTAGGCCAGGTACGCGGTCGCGAGCACCTCGCGCGGCGTGTCCGCGCCGATGGACAGCCAGTCGCCGTAGTCGTTGTGGCGGCGCGAGCGCCAGAGCAGGTCCGGGTTGTGGCGGACCAGGTACGCGAGGTAGCGCTCCATGGCGTCCCAGTGGCGCTCGAGGATCCGCACATCGCCGTAGCGGTTGTAGATCGTCCACGGCACGATGATCCCGGCGTCGCCCCACGCCGGCGCGCCGTCACGCTCCGCCCCGAGGCGCGGAGCGACGTCCGAGTACGCGCCATCGACCGACTGCGCATCGAGGATGTCGTCGCCCCACTTGGTGACGAAGGCCGCGACGTCCATGTTCAGCGCCGCGCTCGGGAGGAAGACCTGGGCGTCGGCGAGCCAGCCAAGCCGTTCGTCACGCTGCGGGCAGTCTGTGGGAACAGACAGGAAGTTGCCTCGCTGCCCCCAGGTGGCGTTGCGCCACAGCTGGTTGACGAGGTCGCTCGAGCACTCGAACCGACCGGTCCACGGCGTGTCCGAGTGCACGACCCGGCCGACCACGTCCGGGACCTCCCCCAGCCCCTGCACCTCGACGTAGCGGAACCCGTGGAACGTGAAACGCGGCTCGAACACCTCGCGGCCCCCACCCCGCAGGACATACGTCTCCTGGGGCCGCGCCGTCCGCAGGTTCGCGACGTGCAGCGAGCCGTCCGCCTCGAGCATCTCGGCGAACCGCAGCCGCACCGTCGTGCCCCGCTCGCCCTCGACCTGCAGGCGGACCCAGCCGACCATGTTCTGTCCGAGGTCGACCACGTGGACGCCCGGCTCGCGCTCGGTCACTGAGACCGGCTGCAGCTCCTCGGTGACGCGGATCGGTTGCGCGCGCTCGGGCACGAGCGCGGCGCCGTCCCGCCGACGCGTGCGGACCGGCTGCCAAGCGCTGTCGTCGTAGCCCGGCTCCGTCCAGCCACCGAGGGCACGACGCGCGTCGTAGTGCTCGCCGTGCAGGAGGTCCGAGTACCGGATCGGCCCGGTGGTCGCCCGCCAGCGCTCGTCGCTGGCCACCACCACGTGAGCGCCTTCCGCGTATTCGAGATGCAGCTCGCAGAGCAGCTCGGGGTACGTGCCGTAGTGTGCGCCGGCGCGCTTGAGGTCGAAGCCGACGAACCCTGCGTACCAGCCGTCGCCCAGGATCGCGGAGAGCACGTTCGTGCCGTCGGCGAGCAAGTCCGTCACGTCGTGCGCGGCGTACTCGATGCGCTTGCGATAGTCCGTCCAGCCCGGCGCGAGGACCGTGTCGCCGACTCGCGCCCCGTTGACCTGCAGGTCGACGAGTCCACGCGCAGTCGCGTAGAGCATCGCCCGGCGCACTGGTCCCTCAACTACGAACGCGCGCCGGATGAACGGAGCCGGCCGGCAGCGCTCGAGCATGATGTCGCCGGCTCGTTCCGACGCCGCCTCGGGCACAGGCACGCCCGGATCATCCAGATCATCGCGCGAGATCCAGTGCGCTCGCCACTCGCGCAGCCCCGTGCGGAAGCGCGCCGGCTCGCTCCAGGGCGACGGCTCGCCCGCCTCGTCCCAGACCTGCACGACCCACCAGCAGTCGCTCGCAGGCGGGAGCGCGCGCCCGGCGTAGACGACATCGACCGAGGACGCGGACTCGACGCGCCCGCTGTCCCAAAGACGGGCCAGGCCCGCCCGGAGCTCATCCGGGTCCCCTGCCACCAGGATCCGATACGCCGTCTGTCGCTTGTCGCGTCCCGAAGACTCGAGCGTCCAGCTCAGCCGCGGCGCGGGATCGTCGACGCACGGCACGTCGCCCCGATGTTCACAGCGCAGATCGATCGGTTGCATCCGCTATCCCTTCACGGCGCCCGCCGTCAGGCCGTCCACGATCCTTCGGTTGAAGAACATGAACATGATCAGCGGCGGGATCGTGATCAGCAGGATGTCCGCGAACAGCAGGTGGTACGAGGTGACGTACTGGCTCTGGAAGTTGAAGAGCGTGAGCTGCACCGTCGCGTTCTCGTCGCCCGGCAGGAAGTACAACGGATTGGTGAAGTCGTTGAACACGGTGACCGACTGCACGACGATCACCGTGATCGTCACGGACTTCAACAGCGGGAAGATGACGCTGAAGAAGACGCGCAGCGGCCGCGCGCCGTCGATCGTGGCCGCCTCGTCGAGCTCGCGTGGGATGGTCGCGATGAAGGCTCGGAAGAGCAGGATGCTGAACGAGAGCCCGAAGGCGACCTCGATCAGGATCATGCCCTGGAGCGTCTTGAACAGGCTCAGCTCCTGGAGCACCCACACCGTCGGGACGACGGCGGGCGGGATGATGAGGCCGCTGAGGATCAGGACGTCGGCGACCTTGGTCCACTTGCTGGGGCGCCGCTGCAGCACGTAGGCGACCATCGCCGACAGCACCACCATGATCGCCACGCTGGCCACGGTGATGATCGTGCTGTTGATGAACGCCGTGACGAGCATGTAGTCGCGTGCCTCGATCGCCTGGCGGAAGTTGTCGAACAGCACCCAGTCGGTCGGCCACGAGAACTCCAGCTGCCCGGCCTCGGCCTGCGTCTTGGCCGCCGTCAGCAGGATGAAGGCGAACGGCACGAGGAAGATGACCCCGATCAGCGCAATGAAGACCGGGCTGAGCACACGGATGGTGCTTCTCACAGCTGCACCTCCCGGCGGCGCAGGAACGAGTAGAGCGGCAGGATGATCGCCGTCACGAGCACGAAGAGGACGACGTTGCCGGCCGTCGACAGGCCGTAGAACCCGGCCTGGTACTGCTTATAGATCACCGACGCGATCACGTCGGAGGTGAAGCCCGGCCCGCCGCGCGTCATCGCCCAGATGAGGTCGAATGACCGCAGCCCGCCGATCAGCGACAGGATGATCACTGTCACCGTCGCCGGCCAGGCGAGCGGGAGGGTGATGTAGCGGAACAGGCCGACCGAGGTAGCGCCGTCCACGCGCGCGGCGTCGTAGAACTCGCGCGGCACTGAGACGATGCCGGCGATGTAGATCACGGTGGCCAGGCCGACGCCCTTCCATACGTCGACGAGAGCGACCGACATCAGTGCCCACTTTGGATCCACGAGCCAGCGCGGACCCTGGATGCCGACGACCGCGAGCGCCTCGTTGATGAGGCCCACGTCGGGCTCCATCAGCACGGTGAACGTGACGCCGACGCCGATCGTGCTCACCAGGACGGGGAAGAAGACGGCCGACCGCATGAAGGCCCGGCCGATCACGCTCGACGTCAGCAGCACCGCCAGCAGCATCCCGAGAATCACCTTCAGGCCCGAGGTCGTGACGGCGTAGATCAGCGTGTTCGTCAGGCCCTTGGTGAGCGCCGGCTCCTCGAAGAACTGCCGGAAGTTGTCGAGCCCGATGAACTCCGAGTCGAACAGCGTCCAGCGCGTGAGGCTGTAGTAGAAGCTGCTGAACGTCGGCAGCAGGAAGAAGACGAAGAAGACGGCGAACGCCGGCAGGTAGAACCAGTACGGGTAGGCGCTCTTCTTCGCCCGCAGCCGTGACCGCGGGCGGGCGGTGCCGGCCCGCGGCATCGCCCGTTCGCGTACTTCGACCGACATGTCAGATGCTTACCAGCCCTCGAGCCCGAGCTGCTGGGCCTGCTTCTTGACGTCCTCGTCGTAGAGCTTGGCGCCGTCCTCGGCGGACCGCAGGCCGGAGCCGACCTCGACGGTGATCTGCTCGAGAGCCGGGCCCTTCACGGGCGAGAGGTACTCGAGCGCCGGCGTGACGTTGCCGTCATCTACATACGGCTGGAGATCCTTAACGGCTGCCGGCACATCGGCGGGCAGCTCGCAGCCCTTCAGCATGTACGGGCCGGTCGGCGCGTACGCCTTGGACTGGACCTCACAGCCCTCCGGGCTGGCGATGAAGGCGACGAACTTCTTGGCCGCCTCGAGCTTGGCGCCCTCGGTCGACTTCGGGATGTAGGCGGCGAGCGGAAGCCAGAGCGTCAGCCCGGTGTTCTCAGCATCCCGTGCGGGCTGGGCGAAGAAGCCGACGTCGTCGATCTTGTCCGGGTCGGAGGTCTCCAGGTTCGGCACGATGATGGTCAACGCCGGATAGTGCGCTCCCTTGCCTTTGGCGAGCATGCTGAGGGCGGGCGGGAACTTGACCGAGCCGTAGTTCTTGTTGAGGTAGCCCGCCTTGTTGACCTCCTCGAGGTGCCGGAAGCCCTCGATCGCCGGTTCCTGCGAGTACTTGACCTGATTGGCCGTGTACTGCTGATCCCAGTCCGGGACCTCGGCCGCCACGTTGTGGTAGTCGGCCAGGACGAAGAGCTGCGACGTCCACGTCTCGCCGTAGCTCTGGATGACGGGGTCGATCCCGGCCTCCTTGATCTTGGCGTTGTTCGCCATGAACTCGTCCCACGTCTTGGGGATCTCGAGGCCGAGCTTCTCGTAGACCTTCTTGTTGTAGAGGATCCCGCCGCCGAAGGCGCTCCCGAACGGCGCCCCGTAGACCTGGTCGTTCACCGACACGGTCTTTGCGTATGCGTCGTCAAGGTCCGCCACCCACGGCTCGTCGTTGACCGGCGTGAGCTGCGACTCCGGCTTCAGCGCCTGGAACAGCGAGCCGGCGAGGTAGACGAACACGTCGTTCATCTCCCCTGTGGCGAGCCGCGTCTTGATCAGGTTGTCGAGCTCGGAGCCCTGGGGGCCCGTCTCGAGGTCGATGTTGATGTTCGGGTTCTTCGCCTCGAAGGCAGCGATGAGCGCCTCGGCCGGTTTCACGGCCTGCTCGCTGTTGGCGACGAGGAACGACAGCTCGGTTTTCTCGCCGGCCTCACTGCCCCCGTCGTCGTCGCCGCCGCACGCCGCGACCCCGACGGCGACTGCCAGGGCCGCCACGAGCACGCCGGCCGGCTTGCACCACCTATCGACGAACGTGACCATCGGACCCCCTCCTCGTCGTGCCGTCGCACACAGCC
>JBKOYW010000032.1:0-6199 GCA_046744275.1 Actinomycetota bacterium | reverse complement strand
CCGGTGGCGCTGGAGTTCGGCAACTACCCGCTGATCCAGGGCACGGTGATCGTCACCGCGGTGTTCGTCGTCATCGTCAACGGCCTCGTGGACATCGCCCTGGCGGCGATCGACCCGCGCGTGCGCGTCTAGCTGCAGGCGACCAGGGGGCGGACGACCTCGTCGTCGGCGCCGACGACGCTCTGGAGGCTGCCGGTGCACCCGTTCACGACGCCGGCTGCCTGTGCGTCGGCGAGCTCGATGCGGGAGACGAGGGCGAGGAGGAGGAGAAGGCCGACGAGGATGACGGCGTAGCGCGTCGATAGCACGCGCGTGAGGGAGGTCATGGGGAGCATGGCGGCAGCCTTACGGGCCGCGTCGCCCATGCCATCCGGGGACCCCCTGGACCGACCCCCTTGCTACTCGTTCGCGAGCTGGTGGCGCATCCGTTCTCGCAGCTCGGCGAAGCGGACGGTCTCGTAGGCGATCAGCGCCGCCAGCATCGCGGCCGTGATCGCGAGCGTGAGCAGCGCCGCGAGCTCGACCGCGGCCGGCAGGATCGCGACCAGCAGCCCCGCGGCGAGCAGCCGCTGCCAGCTGAAGCGGTGCACGTTGCGATAGCGGAAGAGGACGTGCGCGACGAGGTAGACGGCAAGGCCGCCGAGCAGGGCGGCGGCGGGCACGACCTTGAGCGGCTCGTCGACGTGCTCGAGCGTCTTCTTGAGCCCGAGCGCCACCAGCACGATGCCGGCGACCATCGGGAAGTGCAGGTAGGAGAAGGAGTCGCGCGCGATCGTGTTGCGCTCCCGCCCGGGGGCGGCGTTCGAGAGCCGCCGCTCGGCGACGAGCGCCACCACGTCGAAGTACAGCCACCACAGCGCGGCGGCGACGGCGATCCCCAGGCACGCGGCGACCACGACGCCGGTCGTCACGCCGTGCTCGGCGCCGACGCCGATCGCCACGATCGACTCACCGAGCGCGATGATCACGATCAGCCCGTGGCGCTCGGCGAAGTGGCCGGGCTCGAGCCGCCAGCCGCTCGGGTCGATGAGCAGCGGCCCGCCCATGTCGAGCGCGAGCGCGAGCGCCCACAGCCCGCCCTGCAGCAGGCCGTCGGCGAACGACGCGCCGACCAGCAGGCCGGTGCCGACCGCGGTGCTCATCAGCAGGCCGATAACGGCGTGGCGCAGCCCCGGGTCGTCGCGGCTGGCGAGCACGAACAGGCCGATCTGTGAGAAGCGCACGATCGCGTAGGCGCCGGCGAACAGCAGGCCCTCCTCGCCGTACGCCCCCGGCACGCACAGCGCGACCACGAGGAACGCGGCCATCGCGGCGAACATCACGAGCCGGACCGCGCCCTCCTCCGGGTTGACCACGCTGGTCAGCCACGCGTAGCCGACCCACGACCACCACATCACGCCAAGCACGAGCATGCCCTTGGCGATGCCCTCCCAGGTCGGGTCGTCGGCCATCAGCGCCGTGCACTGCGTGAGCGCGAGCACGAACACGAGGTCGAAGAACAGCTCGAGCGGCGTGACGCGCGACTCCTCGCGCAGCACTGCCGTCAGGCGGTGCGGGCGGTCGGCTGTCGCGGTCACGCCGGACATGTTCGCAATCCGTGGAGAGTTCTCCACGTGACGACCCGGCGTGGGCGGTCTAGTGTCGCATCGTGTCCACCGCGATCATGACCCCGTCCGGGACCTGATCGCGATCGGCGCCCGCGCCGGCTACCCGCAGCTGACGGTTCCGGCCGGCTACGACCTCGACAACACCAAGACCTACAACCCGGTCAACATCGCGTTCACCGGGACCGCCGGCAGCGATGCGGAGCTGCTCGCGCTCGGCTACGCCTACGAGCAGGCCACGAAGCTGCGGCTCCCGCCGAGCCAGACCAACCCGAGCCTCTGGCGCAGCGTGCCCGGCAGCGCGTTGACGGCGCACTCGTGCGCCCCCGGCGAGCCGGCCAACGAGACGCCGGTGGCGACCGACGTGTCCGGCACCGTGCCGGCCACGCTGTCGCTGGCGCTCGCAAGCACGACCGCGAACCTCGGCGTCTTCCAGGCCGGCGTCGCGCGCGACGACGAGACGACGCGGGGCGCGACCGTGACCTCGACCGCGGGCAGCGCGACGCTGAGCGTGCACGACCCCGGCCCGGTGCCCGGGCGGCTCGTCAACGGCGCGGTTCGCACTCCCGAAGCCGCTCGAGCTGAAGGCCGGCGGCGGCGCGTTCGGCGCCCTGGGAGGCGCGCCGCTGGCGCTGCTGAGCTACCCGGGCCCGGTCAGCAACGACGCTGTGACGATCTCGCTCAGGCAGCCGATCGGCGCGACCGACGGGCTACGCACCGGCCGCTACGGCAAGACCGTCGTGTTCACGCTCTCGACCGACTCTCCGTAGCCTGTTCGACATGCTCGTCGCCACGGTGGCGGTGGCCGCCGCCGTGGCGGCAGGCCCGCTCGACGGCCGCACGGTGGTCCTCGATCCCGGCCACAACGGCCGCAACGCCGCGCACCCAGAGAGGATCAACCGCCAGGTGCACGTCGGAGGCGGCATGTACAAGGCGTGCAACACCACCGGCACGGCGACGGCGTCCGGCTACCCGGAGTCGCGCTTCAACCTCGCCGTCGCCCGCGAGACGGCGCGGATCCTGCGCCGCCGCGGAGCTGAGGTGATCCTCACGCGCCGCAACGACCGCAGCGTCGGGCCGTGCATCACCCGCCGCGCTCGGATCGCTAACCGCGCGGGGGCCGACGCCGCGGTCTCGATCCACGCCGACGGTGGCCCGCCCGGCGGCCGCGGCTTCCACGTCATCCGCCCCACCCGGATCGAGGGGCTGACCGACGACATCTACCGCCCGTCCCGCCGCCTCGGGCGGCTGATGCGCGCCGCGTACGAGCGGCGCACCGGCCTGCCGCGGGCGACCTACGTCGGCGGGGACGGGCTCGTCGCCCGGTCCGACCTCGGCGGCCTACGGCTGGCCGACGTCCCGGCGGTGTTCGTGGAGACGGCGAACATGCGCAACGCGGCCGACGCGGAGCGCGTCGAGTCGCGCAGCTTCCGCAAGCGAATCGCCCGCGGCGTCGCCGACGGCGTCACGCGGTTCCTCGGCGGTTGACCGGCGAGGGATCATCCGTGTCGGTGTACGACCTGGACTCGCTCGGCTGGCTGCTCTACGAGCGCCTCGCGACGGACGCCGTGGAGCGTGAGCTGGCGGTGCCGGCGTCGGCGTGGCAGGGCTCGTCCGACGAGCTGCGCGAGGCGCTGTGGGACGGCACGGTGCTGCGGATGGTGTGGTGGCGCGGCGAGGAGCCGTGGCCCGAGAACTCGCAGGTGATCGTCACCAACGCCGACGAGGAGAGCGTCCCCGACGAGCACGGCGTGCGCGTGCTCGGACGGCGCTGGCTGTCCGAGGCGCTGGACCGCTCCGGCGAGCTGCGCGCGGCGCATCCGTCGGCGCTCGGCGGATCGACGCTGCCGGCCGTCAGCACGTCGTTCGATGTCGAGGCGGCCCGCGAGCTGGCCAAGGTCTTCGTGCCCGTGCGCGCGCACGCGCGCACGCTCGAGGTGCTGCGCCGCCACCGCTTCGCCGTCCTCACCGGGCCGCCCGAGATGGGGAAGACGGCGGTCGCGCGGATGGTCGCGCTCGCGCTGGTGACCGACGGGTGGGAGGCGCACGAGTGCACGCGGCCCGAGGACGTGTGGTCCGCGTGGGCCGAAGACCGCCCGCAGGTGTTCGTCGCCGACGACGCCTTCGGGTCGACCGAGTACCGGCCCGACTCCGGCGAGCGGTGGGCGCGGGAGATGGAGCGGCTGCTGCGCTCGCTCGACGAGCGTCACGCCCTGATCTGGACGTCGAGGCCGGCGCCGCTGCGCGCCGGGCTCGCCCGCATCCACCGCGAGCGCGGCGCCGAGCGCTTCCCGCAGCCGGCGCAGGTGCTGGTCGACGCGGCGGCGCTCGACCGCGCGGAGAAGGCGCTGATCCTGTTCCGCCACGCGAAGGCGGCGGGAGCATCGGGCACCGCGGCGGCGCGGCTCGTGCGCGAGCACGGGGATGCGATCGTCGAGAACCCGCACTTCACGCCGGAGCGCATCCGCCGCTTCGCCTCCGGCCTGCTGTTCCGCCTCGACGAGGCGCCGGCCGCGTACGACGAGGTGGAGGCCATCCTGCGCCACGAGCTGCGCGAGCCGACCGAGGCGATGGCGGCGTCGTTCGCAGCACTCGACCGCGAGCACCGCGCCGTGCTGGTGGCGATGCTCGACTGCGCGCCCGCGCTGGTCGCCGAGCGTGACCTGGCGACCGCAGCCCGCCGGCACGCCGAGCACGGACTGCCGCGCGCGCCGGCCGAGCTGATGGACCGGCTCGCCGACCACTTCCTGCGCGTGACCGACACCACGGTGGCGTGGGTGCATCCGAGCTGGCGCGACCTCGTGATCGACCAGCTCACGGCCGACGCCGCCGGCCGGCGCGCGTTCCTGGCGCGAGCCGGGATCGAGGGCCTGCTGCTCGCCCTCTCCACCGCCGGCGGGCGGACGGGTGAGCGCGAGTTCCCGCTGCTCGTCGGCGACGCCGACTGGGACCTGCTCGGCGACCGGCTCACGACGCTCGTCCGCGACGCCGACGACCACGACACCCAGCGCGTGCTGCTCGCGATCGACGCGGCGTTCGACAGCGTCCGCCTCTCGCCGACGCGTGCCGAGCTGCGGGCCGTGGCCCAGGCCGTGCTCGGCACGGCGCGCCGGCGCTGGGATCGCACACACGAGCCGGTGCCGGTCGCCGCGCTGGTCGCGTGGCTCGAGCTGGCCGCGCGAGCTGGCGGGATCGAGCCCGTGCCGCACCTCGAGCGCACCTGGTTCGCCGCGCTGCCGCCGGCCGAGGGCGAGCTGTCCGACGACGAGCTGCGGATGGCCGACGACTGGCTGTGGCTCGTGCAGGTGCTCTACGACTGCCGGCCGGAGGAGCTCCTGTCGCTCGGCTTCCCCGACGGGCACGAGGCCCGGGTGGAGGCGCTGGACCGAGCCGTCGACCGCGACGACCGGCCGCTCGCGGAGAGCGTCCGGCGCCGCCTTGCCCTCCTGTACCTGCGGTCGCCCGAGCTGACCGCGGAGCCGATCGAGCTGGACCTCGAGCCCGCCGAACCACCCGGCGGGCTCGACGTCGTATGGGCCGGCGAGAGCACGGTCGCGCGCATCCTGCGCGACCTCTGATCGGCTCAGCAGGCGTCCGGGCCGCAGCCGGGCTCGCCGTGCGGCGGCGGCTCGAGGCCGACGGCGCTGAACGCCGCGATCGCGTGGGACGAGACAGAGGCGCCGTAGACGCCCCCGGGACAGGCGCTATTCCCGTAGGGTCGGCCGATGACCGATGAGATGACCCAGGCCGAGACCTTGCCGCAGCTCGACGCTAGCTCACTCGTGGACGGCGAGCGGCTGGAGGCGGAGGTCAAGGACATGTACCGCCACGTCGCGCGCGAGGAGGAGGCCGAGCTGCACTTCGAGGTCGGCCGCCGCCTGGCCGAGCACCTCGGCTACTCGCCACCGCTCCTGGACGCGATCCCGGCCGAGGCGGTGGCGTCGTTCGCGGGCGTCGGGCATCATCTCGACCTCGCGGCGCTCCAGCCCGGCGAGGCGGTGCTCGACCTCGGCTCGGGCTCGGGCACGGACATCTTCTGCTCGGCCGTCCTCGTCGGCGATTCCGGGCGCGTGGTCGGCGTCGACATCACCGACGCGCAGCTCGAGAAGGCCGCGCGGCTGCGCGACCGGGACGGGCTCTCGCAGGTCGAGCTGGTGGAGTCGCGGATCGAGGCGCTCCCGTTCGACGACGCGACGTTCGACGTGGTGATCTCCAACGGCGTGATCAACCTGTCGCTGCTCAAGGGCAAGGTCTTCGCCGAGGCCGCGCGGGTGCTGCGGCCCGGTGGGCGGCTCGCGATCGCCGACATCGTCAGCGGGCGGGCGCTGAAGGAGCGCACGCGGCGCAACGTCGAGCTGTGGGCTGCGTGCATCGCGGGCGCGATCCCGCGCAGCAGCTACATGGAGGCGATCGAGGCGCAGGGCCTGCAAGTCAAGGAGGTCCGGCAGAACGAGTACCGGTTCATCTCCGAGCGGGCGCTGGACGCCTGCAGCACCTACGAGGTCGAGAGCATCTCGCTGCTGGCCGTGAAGCCGGCCTAGCGTGGAGGCGAATCAGCGGCCCGGGAGCCCGCGCCGCTGGTAGGTTCGCGCGCG
>JBKOYW010000203.1:0-3497 GCA_046744275.1 Actinomycetota bacterium | reverse complement strand
GTCACGCGTCATGTCTCCCCACTCCCGAACTCGCACGGCGCTCGCGTTGGGCGCCGTCGCTGCTCAGCGACACGCTGCGGGTGCAGATGCTCGGCGGCGACGATGCCGTCACCGTCTCGCCGGCCGTCGAGGAGCTGATCTCGCCGGTCATCGACCTCGGCGCCGACGAGTAGGGAGGCGCGCTCAGCTTGGCGGCAGGCCGAGCTGGAGCGCGCGCAGGAGGTCAGCGAGCTGCCGCTGCTCGTCGCCGGGGAGGGCGGCGAGCAGCCGGCGCTCGTTGGCCAGATGCGCCTCGGTCACGCTGTCGATCAGCTCGCGGCCGGCGGGCGTGAGCGTGATCAGCGTCCCGCGCCGGTCCTGCGGGTCCGGCTCGCGCGTGATCAGGCCGGCCTGCTCGAGCCGGTCCAGGCGCTTGGTGGTGCCACTGGAGGTGAGCATCAGCGTGCCCGAGAAGTCGGTGACGCGCAGCCGGTACGGCGGGCCGGTGCGGCGCAGCGTCGCAAGGACGTCGTGCCAGCCGGGCTCGAGGCCGTGCGCGCGGTAGACAGGCTCGAGCCGCTGCTCCAGCTCGCGCGCGAGCCGGGAGATGCGCCCGATCACGCCGATCGGCGAGTGGTCGAGCTCAGGCCGCTCCCGCCGCCACTGCTCGATGATCGCGTCGACACCGTCGCGCTCTGTCATGCAAACGACAATATCGGAAGATTCCGTCCTGGAAACTTGCTTCCTAGGAAGATATATCCTAAGATGCAATCTATGTTCACCAAGCGCTCATCCTCCACCCGTCCCGCCCGCCGCTCCGTCCGCCGCCAGCCGGCGCCGATGCCTCGCCTTCGCTGGTACACGTAGCTGATCTATGTTGTCCCCATGACACGAGTGCGTGGGGACTAGCGATGGACGTGGGCATCGGTCTGCCGACCACGATCCCGGGCGTCGGGCGCGACCAGGTGCTCGAGTGGGCGCGCCGGGCGGATGCGCGGGGCTTCTCGAGCCTCGGGACCATCGACCGCATCGTGTACGACAACTACGAGCCGCTCATCGCTCTGACAGCGGCGGCCGCGGTCACGGAGCGGATCCGTCTCGCCACCACCATCCTCATCGCGCCGTACCGCGGCAACGGCGCGCTCGTCGCCAAGCAGGCCGCGAGCCTCGACCGCCTCTCGAACGGTCGCCTCGTGCTCGGGGTCGCCGTCGGCGGGCGCGAGGACGATTACACCGCCTCCGGCGTCGACTTCCACACTCGCGGCCGTCGGTTCGAGGAGATGCTTCAGCAGTGGCACGACGTGTGGGCCGGGAAGTCGTTCGGCACGGCGGGCGCCATCGGACCGCGGCCGCCGCGCGAGCGGCCGACGCTGGTTGTGGGCGGCACCGTCGACGCGGCCTTCGAACGCGCCGCGCGGTACGGCGACGGCTGGATCATGGGCGGCGGCGCCCCGGACCAGTTCATGCAGGGCGCGGCCAAGGCGCGGGAGGCGTGGCAGGCCGCGGGCCTGGAGGGAGCACCACGCCTGATGTCGCTCGCCTACTTCGCGCTCGGCGACCGTGCCGAGCAGGCCGCCAACGAGTACCTGCGCGACTACTACGCGTTCGTCGGCGAGTACGCAGGGATGATCGCCGACAGCGCGGCCAAGGACGCCGCCACCGTCAAGGCGTACGTCCAGGGGTTCTCCGACGCGGGCTGCGACGAGCTGATCATGTTCCCGTGCGACCCCGACCCCGGACAGGTCGACCTGCTGGCCGACGCGATCGCCTGACGCCTCTACGGCTCGTCTTCGGCTGACCGCTCTCCATCCAGACCAGACCGTCCGTCCGCGCGCTTCGTTCGCAAACAGACCACCGGTACCCGGTGATTGCGGACCCTGTGGCGGTTCAACTATCGTGCGTAGGAGGAGGCGGGTGACAGACGGTCACCGCCCGCAAGAGGAGGGGTTTGATGTTCCGATTGACGACGCGTGCGCGTCGGGGTAGGCGCGTGTGCGCTCTGGGTGTCGTAGCCGTTGCGGCCGTGCTGTCGCTGCCAGGCGGCTCAGCGCTGGCGGCGCCCGCGAAGGCGGGCTGTGAGAGCCGGACGAACAACACCTACGACAAGCTGCTCGAGTGCGTGCGGGTCGAGGGGGTCCGCGAGCACCAGGCGGCGCTCCAGGCGATCGCCGACGAGAACGACGGGAACCGCTTCTCCGGCTTCCCGGGCTACGACGCCTCGGTCGACTACGTCGTCGAGACGCTCGAGGACGCCGGCTACGACCCCGAGGTCCAGGCGTTCGACTACCTCGCGTACGAGGTCGTCGGCCCCTCGGCCCTGCAGCAGATCGCACCGACCCCGACCACCTATGTCGAGGGCGTCGACTTCGGGCCGATCACGCAAACCGACCCCGGCGACGTCACCGCGGCGGTCACGCCCGTCGACCTGCAGCTCGGCCTCGGCAACACCTCGACCAGCGGGTGCGAGGCCGTCGACTACGCGGGCTTCCCTGCCGGAAACATCGCGCTGCTGCAGCGCGGCACCTGCACGTTCGAGCTCAAGGCCGAGAACGCCGCAGCAGCCGGCGCCGTCGGGATCGTGATCTTCAACCAGGGCAACACGACCGCTGAGGACCGCAACAACATCCCGGCCGTCACGCTCACCGCCAACAACACCAGCGGCATCCCGGTGCTCGGCACCACCTATGCGCTCGGTGTGACGCTGGCCAACACGCCGGGGCTGCGGATGCGGGTGTTCGCCAACACGCTGCGCCAGATCCTGCCCACCTACAACGTGCTCGCCGAGAAGACCGGCACGAACGACGAGAACGTCGTCATGGCCGGCGCGCACCTCGACTCGGTGCTCGCGGGACCGGGCATCAACGACAACGGCTCGGGCAGCGCCGCCATCCTCGAGACCGCAATCCAGATGGCGAAACTGAAGCCCACCAACACCGTGCGCTTCGCCTGGTGGGGCGCCGAGGAGAGCGGGCTCGTCGGCTCGACGAACTACGTCAACGGCCTGAGCCAGGCGGAGAAGGATCGAATCGCGCTCTACCTGAACTTCGACATGATCGGCTCGCCGAACTACATCCAGATGGTCTACGACAGCGACGAGTCGGGCTTCGAGGCTCCGGTCCCCGTCCCGCCGGGCTCGATCGCCATCGAGGATCTCTTCGAGTCGTTCTACACACTCAGGAACGAGCCGTACGACGACGCCGAGTTCAGCGGTCGCAGCGACTACCAGGCCTTCATCAACAACGGAATCCCGGCCGGCGGTCTCTTCACCGGGGCCGAGGTACGCAAGACCGCCGAGCAGCAGGCGATCTGGGGCGGCACCACGGGAGCCCAGTACGACCCGTGCTACCACCAGGCGTGCGACACGTTCGCGAACAACAGCCTGCACGCGCTCGCGATCAACTCCGACGCGGTCGCGTTCGCAGTGCTCACGTATGCGTACTCGACCGAGGCGGTAAACGGCGTGCCGGGCAACAAGGTGCCCGGCACGTTAACCATCCCGGCACCCGCCGGGCCCGAAG
>JBKOYW010000294.1:0-6315 GCA_046744275.1 Actinomycetota bacterium | reverse complement strand
GATGCACGGCACGACCGGCAGGTTGAACAGCTCGGTGTGGGAGGTCCGCAGGTCCGGCCCGAGCGCGTTGACGAACCGCAGCACGGTGACCGTCACGTCCGGGTTGCGGTGGGCGAACCCGTCGACCGCCTTCTCGGCCTCCACGATGTCCGACTCGAGACGGGTGCGCGGCGGGTGCGGGCGGCGCATCGCCTCGGTGAAGAAGGCCGGGTCGTCCTGCTCGCAGCCGTAGTAGTGGCCGGAGGACTTGAAGATCACCTTGCGCACGGGCGAGTCGGGTCCTCCGCACGCAGCGAGGATGTTCATCGTGCCGATCACGTTCGCCTCGTGGGCCACGCGCGGGGAGGCCTGGAGCGAGTCGACCACGAGCCGCGTGTCGATCACGGTGTCGATCTCCGCCGCCTGCACGATCCGCCGCAGCAGGCCGTGCTGGAGGCCGAGCCGGACGAACTCGGTGCGCTCGAGCTCGCACGTCGGGTCCTCGGTACTGACGCCGATGATCGCCTCGACGCCGTGGTCGCGCTCGATCGCCTGCGCCAGGCGGCCGCCCCAGAAGCTCGAGACGCCGGTGATGAGGATGCGCTTGGACGTCATCCGAGCCACACCGAGCGCCGCTGCGAGACGAGGTCGATCAGCTCCTCCTGGATCCGGCCGCGCACGTCCTCGGCCACGGTCTGCACGAGCCCCTTGTCGTCCCACGGCCGCTCGCCCCACTGGTCGGTCGGGATCGGCTCGAGGAAGCGGATGCGGAACTTGGCCGGCAGGTACGAGGCGCCGAGCAGGCCGAAGTGCGGGAACAGCGGGGTGACCGGGAAGTAGATGAGCTTGGTGAGGCGCTGGAGCAGGCCGACGTGGGCGAAGATCGGCATCGCCTCCTCGGCGCCGAGCACGGCGACCGGCACGATCGGCACGCCGGCTCTCATGGCCGCCTCCACGAAGCCGCCCCGCCCGAAGCGCCGCAGCCGGTAGCGGTCCTTGTAGAGCTTCTCGGAGCCCTTGCGACCCTCCGGGAACACGAGCACGAGCTGCTGCTCGTCGCACAGCAGCCGGTGCACGTTGGCCGGGTGCGCGGGCACGCCGCCGATCTTGTTGACGAGCATCGCGAGACCGGGATACCCCTTGAAGAAGTGCTCGACGGTCAGGTGCAGCGGCCGCGGCCGCGGGTGCTCCTCCTTGATCGCCTTGGCGATCATCGCGGCGTCCGGCGGCAGCGCGCCGGCGTGGTTGGAGACCAGCAAGGCGCCGCCGGTGGGCGGGACGTGCTCGATCCCCTCCACCTCGCAGCGGAACCAGTAGTGGTAGAGGAACTCGTACAGCGTGGCGTCGAGCAGGCCCTCGACGCGCTCGGAGCGGCCCCAGTCGGTGACCTGGCGGTCCGGCTCGATCGCGGGCAGGAGCGCCCGCAGGTCATCGGTGGCCGGCGGCGCAGGCAGTGCGGGGCGGTCCTTGGTGGGCCACTCAGCCACGGCCCATTACCCTAGAGCGCCGTGCCGAGCGTCTACCAGGATGCCCTCGCGAGAGCCCGCAACGGGGTCTTCCGGCCGGGCCCGGACGCCACGTACGCCGACGGGGACGACAGCTCGTGGATGGCGGTCGACTGGCCGGCCATGACACGCCGCGTCGAGATCGACGGGCGCGACGTGAGCGTGGTCGACACCGGGGATATGTCCTCGCCCGCCCCGCCGCTGCTGTTCATCCACGGTCTCGGCGGGATCTGGCAGAACTGGCTGCTGAACATCCCGGCATTCATGGGCTCGCACCGCTGCGTGGCGCTCGACCTGCCCGGGTTCGGCCAGTCCGAGATGCCCGACGGCGAGGTCTCGATCCGCGGATTCGCCCGCACGGTCGACATGCTGTGCGACCGGCTCGACATCGACAACCCGGTCGTGATCGGCAACTCGATGGGCGGCTTCACCGGCGCCGAGCTGGCGGTCTCGTTCCCGACGCGGGTCTCAAAGCTCGTGCTGGTGACGGCGGCCGGCCTGTCGACCGAGTACCTGGCGCGCGAGCCGCTGCTCGCGGCGGCGCGGGCGTTCGCGGTGCTGACCACGCGCACGGGCCTGCGCGGTTCGCCGGTGGTTAAGCGGCCGCGGCTGCGCCGGATCGCGCTCCAGGCCGTGGTGCGCTACCCGGAGCGGCTGTCGGTCCCACTCGCGACCGAGCTCGTGGCGGGCGCCAACGCCCCCGGGTTCATCGACGCGTTCGACGCGCTGATGGGCTACTCGTTCCGCGACAGGCTCGCGCGGATCGAGATGCCGGTGCTGATCGTGTGGGGCCGCAACGACATCCTCGTGCCGGTCTCGGACGCCGAGATGTACGAGCACCTGATCGGCGACAACGCGCACAGCGTGATCTTCGAGGACACCGGCCACCTGCCGATGCTCGAGCGCCCGACCCGGTTCAACGAGCTCCTGGCCGGCTTCATCGCCGGTGAGCGCGAGCCCGAGCGCGGCGTCGAGGGCGTCAGCGCGTGACCGCGCCCTCGGAGGCGCTCGAGACCAGCTTCGCGTACTTGGCCAGCACGCCGTTGCCGGCCGGCGGCTCGGGCGGCCGGTAGGCCTGCACGCGGCGGGCGATCTCCTCGTCCGAGAGGTCGACGTCGATCCGCCGGTTCGGGACGTCGATCGTGATGCTGTCGCCGTCCTGGACGGCCGCGATCGGGCCGCCGTGGACCGCCTCGGGCGCGATGTGGCCGGCCATGAAGCCGCGCGTGGCGCCGGAGAAGCGGCCGTCGGTGAGCAGTGCCACCGAGTCGCCGAGCCCCTCCCCCACGATCGCCGCCGTGACGGCCAGCATCTCGCGCATGCCGGGGCCGCCGGCGGGGCCCTCGTTGCGGATCACGACCACGTCGCCGGCGGTGATCTCGCCCTTCGTGACGGCCGCCATCGCCGCCTCCTCGCCGTCGAACACGCGCGCCGGCCCCTGGTGGTGGGTGCGCTCGTGGCCGGACAGCTTGACCACGGAGCCGTCGGGGGCGAGGTTGCCGCGCAGGATCGCGAGCCCGCCGGTCGGCTTGATCGGGTTGGACAGCGGGCGGACGACCTCCTGCCCCGGGGTCTCGCTGGCGGCGCGCGCGAGGTCGCCGATCGTCGTGCCATGGACGGTCGCGGCGTCCTCGTGCAGGAGACCGGCCTCGAGCAGCCGGCTGGCGACCACGGCCGTGCCGCCGGCGGCGTGCATGTCGGTGGCCACGAAGCGCCCGCCGGGCTTGAGGTCGCACAGCATCGGGGTCTGCGACGCGATGCGGTCGAAGTCGTCGATCGAGAGCTCCAGGCCGGCCTCGCGGGCGACGGCCAGCAGGTGCAGGACGCCGTTGGTCGAGCCGCCGCTCATCGCGATCGCGGCGATCGCGTTCTCGAGCGCGTCGCGCGTGATGATGTCGCTCGGGCGCTGGCCGCGGGCGAGCACGTCCATCACCATGACGCCGGCGTCGTAGGCCGCCTGAGCCTTCGACTGGTCCTGGGCGGGGATGTCGCTCGGTCCCATCGGCGAGATGCCGAGCATCTGGAACGCCATCGCCATCGTGTTGGCGGTGAACTGTCCGCCGCAGGCGCCGGCGCCCGGGCTGGCGACGTCCTCGAGCGCGGTCAGCTCCTCGTCGGTGATCTTGCCCGCCGCGTGGGCGCCGATCGCCTCGAAGACCTCCTGGATCGTCACGTCCTGGCCCTTGTAGCGGCCGGGCGGGATCGAGCCGCTGTAGAGCATCAGGCTCGGCACGTCGAGCCGCTCGAGCGCCATCACGGTGCCGGGGATCGTCTTGTCGCAGCCCGAGAGTGCGACGACGGCGTCGAACAGGTGCCCACGGGCGACCAGTTCGATCGAGTCGGCGATCACCTCGCGGCTGACCAGCGAGGTCTTCATCCCGCTCGTGCCCATCGTGATGCCATCGGAGATCGCGACCGTGTTGAACTCCATCGGCGTCCCGCCCGCCGCGCGGATGCCCTCCTTGACTTTGGAGGCCAGCGCGCGGTGGTTGAAGTTGCACGGCATCGTCTCGGTCCAGGTGCTGGCGACGCCTACGATCGGCTTCGACAGCGCCTCGTCGTCGAAGCCGATGCCCTTCAGATAGGCGCGCGCGGCGGCCCGGGCGGGGCCCTCGGTGAGCGCGCGCGAGTTGTGCTTGGGATCGAGGCCGGCCATGGGCGCTTGAGCCTAGCTCTTGCGGCGAAGTCAGCTTCTCGACGTTGGCCGGCGCGGCCAGGCTCGGTGGGCGTAGCGTCGCTCTATGGCACGTACTCCGCTCGCCGCGCGGCTCGAGGACATCGCCCTCAGCCGTCGCCAGTTCCTCGCCGCCGGCGCCGCGACGGTCGCCGCCGGGGCGTGGGCGCCACGCGCTCGCGCCGTCGCGCAACCTCATGTCGTCGTCGTCGGCGCCGGGCTCGCCGGTCTCACCTGCGCGTACCGCCTCCGCCAGGCGGGTGTCGTGGCCGCCGTCCACGAAGCGAGCGACCGTCTCGGCGGACGCTGCTGGTCGATCCGGGGAGCATTCGCGCCCGGGCTCGTCGCCGAGCACGGCGGCGAGCTGATCGACACCGGCCACATCGAGATCCGCCAGCTCTGTCGCGAGCTCGGCCTCGCGACCGACAACCTGCTGCAGGGTGAGGCGAACGGGACCGAGCCGCTCTACTTCTTCGACGGGCGTCCCTACACGGACGCCGAGGCGGCGGAGGACTACAACGGCGTCTACCAGAAGCTCCACACGGACGTGTCGGCGGCGTCCTACCCGACCACCTACCGGATCTCGACGCAGCGCGGTCGCGAGCTCGACGCGATGACGATCACCGAGTGGATCGAGGAGAGCGTCCCCGGCGGCCTGTCGTCGCGGTTCGGGCAGCTGCTCGACGTCGCCTACAACATCGAGTTCGGCGCGGAGTGCTCCGAGCAGAGCGCGCTCAACCTGATCTATCTGCTCGGCTACATCGGTCAGGGACGGGTTCGGCTGTTCGGCAAGTCGGACGAGAAGCATCACGTCCGCGGCGGCAACGACCAGATCGCGTCCGCGCTGGGAGCGGCGCTCGCCGGGCAGATCACGATGGGCTCCGAGCTCGTCGCCATTCGGTTGAACGCCGCGCGGACGTACGAGCTGACGTTCCGCCAGGGCGGGACGACGAAGACCGTCACCGCGGACCGGGTCGTGCTCGCACTGCCGTTCTCGATCATGCGCCGCTCGGTGGACTGGTCGAAGGCCGGCTTCGGGCCGGAGAAGTCTCGCGCCATCCGCGAGGTCGGGATGGGCACGAACTCGAAGCTCAACGTGGGCTTCGAGACGCGCCACTGGCGAACGCTCGGCTGCAACGGGGACACGTACGCCGACACGGGCTACCAGAACACGTGGGAGGTGTCACGGGCGCAGCCGGGCGCAGCCGGGATCCTCGTCGACTACACCGGCGGGCGCATCGGCGACTCCTTCCGGTCCGGCACTCCGGAGTCGCGTGCGCGGCAGTTCCTCGCCCAGCTCGAGCCGGTCCTGCCCGGCGTGAGCGCACAGTGGGATGGCAACGTGACGGTGGACCACTGGCCGTCGGAGCCGTGGGCCCGCGGCTCGTACTCGTACTACAAGCCCGGCCAGTACACCGCGTTCGGGGCCGCCGAGGAGGAGGTCTCCGGCGCATGCCACTTCGCCGGCGAGCACACGACTCAGGACTTCCAGGGCTATCTGCAGGGCGCCGTCTTCAGTGGCCAGCGGGCCGCCGCGGAGGTGCTCGACGCGATCTGAGTCGGCTCACGGCAGCGTCACATACTGGCCGAGGAACGCGCGCGCCGACGCCGTGTCGAGGCGGTAGTCCACGTTGGTCGAGCGGCACACCGCGTCGCCGGTGATCGTGGTCGCCGCGATGATGTTCGTGCTGCCGAGGAAGTTCGGCCCGCCGGAGTCGCCGTAGCACGTGCCGCCGTTGCCGGTCGACGGGTTCATCGAGATCCGCAGCCAGGACTTGTTGATCGAGTTCAGCGTCCCGGTCGCGACCATGCGGACGTCGTTGTAGAGGAACTGATGGCCGCCGGGGCCGTTGGTGACCTCGTACGCGCCGTAGCCGACCGACGTGAACTGCTGCGAGCCGGACAGGTTCGACAGCGAGCCCGCCGTTGGCAGCCGGGCAGGCGAAATGCCCTTCACCGCCCGGTCGAAGACGACGACCGCGATGTCGTGCGGGTCGCTCTGGTCGTGGCCGTACAGCGGGTCGGAGTGGAACGTGCCGCTGTAGACCTTGTCGCCCGCCTGGTAGGCGGTGTCGAACGTAACGCCGACGCGCTCACCGTCCTCCCCGCAGTGCGCGGCGGTGAGAAAGACGGTCGGCGAGATGAGCGTCCCCGAGC
>JBKOYW010000035.1:0-11691 GCA_046744275.1 Actinomycetota bacterium | reverse complement strand
CTCGTAGTCGGCCGGCGTCAGGGCGGCCACGCGGGCGCGGACGGCGGGATCCGCGGCGCGGGCCGCGGGCCGCTCCCACGCCCGCCGCTCTTCGAGGGCCTTGAGCTCTGCGAGCTTCTCGGTGGCGAAGGCGAGGTGCTCGCGGACCGCGGGATCGATCCCGGTCTCGCGGGCCGCCTCGTACGGCACGTGCAGCAGCGAGCACGACGGCGCGATCGTCACGCGCTCCTCGCCGAGCGCTCCGACCGCCTCGCTCACCTGGGCGAGCGCCCGGTCGGGGTCGGTCACCCACACGTTGCGGCCGTCGACGACGCCGAGCGAGAGCCGCCCGCGCGCGGCGCGCAGCGCCGGCTCGAGCTGCTCGGGGGCGCGGACGAGGTCGAGGTGCACCTCGGCCACCGGCAGCGCCAGGACGCGCTCGAGCGCGTCGCCGAGCGAGGCGAAGTAGGTCGCGAGGCAGAGCTCGACCTCGCCCGCCAGCGTCTCGACCGCGCCGAGGATCGCGTCGAGCTCCTCGGGCGTGCGATCGAGCGCCAGGCACGGCTCGTCGAGCTGCACCTCGCGGGCGCCCGCGGCGGCCAGCTCGCGCATGAGCTGCTCGTACACCGGCACAAGCGCGCCGAGGGAGTCGAGTGGACGGTCGAGTCCCTTCGAGAGCAGCAGGAAGGTCGCCGGCCCGAGCACCACCGGCCGCGTCTGGATGCCGAGCGCGGCGGCCTCGCGCAGCGGCTCGAGCCAGTGGGCGGCGTCCAGCCGGAACCGCTGGTCGGGCGCGAGCTCCGGCACGAGGTGGTGGTAGTTCGTGTCGAACCACTTCGTCAGCTCCAGCGGGCGGGTGTCGGCGGTTCCGCGCGCGGCCGCGAAGTAGCCGTCGAGGCCGTCGCCGAAGCGCTCCGGGATCGCCCCGAGCGCCCAGGCCGTGTCGAGCACGTGGTCGTACAGGCTGAAGTCGCCGGAGGGGATGACGTCGATGCCGGCGTCCCGCGCCCGCTCCCAGCTCGCGCGGCGGAGCGCGCGGGCGGTGTCGTGCAGCTCGTCTGCGCCGGCGCGGCCGGCCCAGTACGCCTCCAGTGCGAGCTTGAGCTCGCGGTCGGGGCCGATCCGGGGAAGCCCAAGGACGGCGGTGCGTGCCATGGGTGGGTGCTCCGTTTCTTGCCGAGCGGCCCTGATCGCGAGGCCGCGGTTGTCCGGGCTCCGCCCGGGCGGGCGGGGCAGAGGCGACAGGTCTTCGGGCTCGGACGCGATCGGAACGACCGCCTTCCCGGGCAGTGTGGCCCAGTGGCGTTCGGTCGTCCCGCGCGTCCCTACCGCTGCGCGTCAGCTCCGGATTTCGAACCGGATTCCCTGGCCCTCGGCGGGCGCGGTCGACTCCGCTCGTGATCGTACCGAGGGACGAAACTGCGCTGGTAAGGGAGCGGGGTGAGCCGACCGCGCGGCCGGTCTCCGACCGCTTGGCGCTTTGAGGTCGCTATGCGACACGAAAGCGCCAAGCGGCACCGCTTGGCGCTTTGACCGGCATATATACGGCCAAGGCGCCATCGACCAGCCCCGCGGGCGGCTCACCCGCTCCCCTACCTAGCCGCAGTTGACGTTCGCCCGGCCCGCCGCCGACGACACGGTGGCTCGTGGGCGCCGCGCCAACCGAGCCGAAGCGGTTTATTCGGCCGCGAGACAAACGAAGCCAACATTGGCGCAAAACTCCGCTAAGTACCCAGAAGTTCGTTCGAAGTCTTGACAAACGCGCGGCCATAAGGTCTGATGCCCGCGCCATGGCCTCGGGTCGAGCCGGCTCTCTCGAATCGCTGCGCCGCCTGAACCGCCTGCGCGTGATCCACGCGCTCCGCGACCAGGGGCTCATCTCGCGTGCCGAGATCGCGCGCCGGACCGGGCTGTCCCGCTCGACCGTCTCGAGCCTCGTCTCCGATCTCCAGGCCGACGGCCTCGTGGTCGAGCGGGCGGAGCTCGGCGAGGCGCATGGCACCCAGGGCGGGCGGCCGCCGATCCTGCTCTCGTTCGACTCGTCGGCCGGCGCCGCCGTCGGCATTGACTTCGGCCACAGCCACCTGCGCGTCGCGGTCTCGGACCTGAGCTCGCGGATCCTGGCCGAGCGCGCGGTGCCGCTGGACACCGACCACGCCGCCGAGGAAGGGCTCGACGCGGCGGCGGACCTGGTGGTCGAGCTGCTCGCCGAGGCGAGCATCGACTCCGCCCAGGTGATCGGGGCCGGGATGGGCCTGCCGGGCCCGATCCGGCAGGAGGACGGGGTCGTCGGCTCGGGGGCGATCCTGCCCGGCTGGGTCGGCGTGCCGGCCGTGGCGGCGATGCGCAGCCGGCTCGAGATCCCGATCCTGGTCGACAACGACGCGAACCTCGGCGCCCTCGCCGAGGCCGCGTTCGGCGCCGCTCGAGACGCGAGCGACATGATCTACCTCAAGGTGGCCTCGGGGATCGGCGCGGGCCTGATCCTCAACGGCCGCCTGTACCGCGGCAGTACGGGCCTGGCGGGCGAGCTCGGCCATCTGCTGGTCGACCCCGAGGGCCTCGTGTGCCGGTGCGGCAACCGCGGGTGCCTGGAGACGCTCGCGGCGACCGGCGCGCTCGTGGAGCTGCTGCGCCGCAGCCACGGCGAGGACGTGACCGTGGCGAAGATGCTGGACCTGGCGCGCGCGGGCGACCTCGGGTGCCGGCGCGTGATCGCGGACGCCGGGCGCGCGATCGGGCAAGCCGTCTCGATGCTGCTCAACGTGCTCAATCCGGAGCTGCTGGTCGTGGGCGGCGACCTGGCGGAGGCCGGCGATCTGCTGCTCGACGGCGTGCGCGAGTCGATCGCGCGCGCCGCTTTGCCTTCGGCCGCCGACGCGGCCGGCGTCGTGGCGGGAGTGCTCGGGGAGCGAGCACAGGTGCTGGGCGCGATCGCCCTCGTTGTCTCTGAGGCCGATCGCGCGTTCCCGACCCGCCTCGCGGTGGAGGCGACATGACTGACCCCAACCCCAACCCAGGAGGAGGAATCACCCATGCGGAATAAGGCATGGCAGATCGCGGCGGTGATGGCTGCGGCCGGAGTGCTCGTCTTCGCCGGCTGCGGCGATGACGACGACGATGGTGGCGGTGGCGGTGCGGCCGGCGGCGATGGCGGCGAGGCTGGCAAGGTCGCTGTTCTGCTGCCGGACTCCAAGTCGTCGGTGCGGTGGGAGACGGTCGACCGGCCGTTCCTCCAGAAGGCGTTCGACGACGCCGGGATCGAGGCCACGATCACGAACGCGGAGAACGACAAGGCGACCCAGCAGCAGCAGGCCGAGCAGGCGATCACGAACGGCGCGACGGTCCTGCTGCTCGTCAACCTCGACTCGGGCTCCGGCGCCGCGATCGCGGCCAACGCCAAGTCGCAGGACGTCAAGGTCATCGACTACGACCGCCTGACGCTCGACACCCAGGACACCGACTACTACGTGTCGTTCGACAACGAGGCCGTCGGCAAGCTCCAGGGCGAGGGACTCGTGAGCTGCATCGATGAGGCCGGCACCCAGAACCCGGCGATCGCGGTGCTCAACGGCTCGCCGACCGACAACAACGCGACGCTGTTCAAGAACGGCTACGACTCGGTCATCAACCCGAAGTTCGACTCCGGCGACTGGACCGAGGTCGACGACCAGTCGGTGCCGGAGTGGGACAACCAGCGCGCGCTGACCATCTTCGAGCAGATGCTCCAGAAGGCGAACAACAAGATCGACGGCGTGCTGGCAGCCAACGACGGCCTCGGCAACGCGGCGATCTCGGCGCTCAAGCAGCGCCAGCTCGACCAGATCCCGGTCACCGGCCAGGACGCGACGCTCCAAGGCCTGCAGAACATCGTCAACGGCGACCAGTGCATGACCGTCTACAAGGCGATCAAGAAGGAGGCCGACGCGGCCTCCGAGCTGGCGATCGCGCTGGCCAAGGGCGAGGAGCCCACGGTCGAGACCACGCCGATCGACAACGGCTCGCGTGAGGTCCCGTCGGTGCTGCTCGAGCCGGTCGCGGTGAACAAGGACAACATCAGCGAGTACCTCGGGGAGCCGGACTTCCCGAAGAAGGAGGAGATCTGCGCCGGGAAGCTTGCCGCCAAGTGCGACGAGCTCGGGCTCTAGGAGAGAATGGGGACCCGCGGACAGCGGGTCCCCACCCGGCCACGGAGGAGGAGCTGAACTTTGACTGACGTCCCGATCCTCGAGCTGCGCGGAGTCTCCAAGCACTTCGGCGCGGTCCAGGCGCTCTACCAGGTGGACTTCCACGTGGCGCCCGGTGAGGTCATGGCCCTCGTCGGCGACAACGGCGCCGGCAAGTCCACGCTGATCAAGTGCATCGCCGGCATCTACCCCTTCGACGAGGGAACCATCGTGTTCGACGGCGAGGAGGTCCACATCCACGGGCCGAAGGACGCGGCGCGGCTCGGGATCGAGGTCGTCTACCAGGACCTCGCGCTGGCCGACAACCTCGACGTCGTCCAGAACATGTACCTCGGCCGCGAGGACGTCGACCCGCTGCGCCGGCTCGACGAGACGACGATGGAGGCCAAGGCGAAGGAGACGCTGTCCAGCCTCTCGGTGACGACGCTGCAATCCGTGCGCCAGACCGTGGCCGGCCTGTCCGGCGGCCAGCGGCAGTCGGTCGCCGTCGCCAAGGCCGTCATGTGGAACTCGCGCGTGGTGATCCTCGACGAGCCGACCGCCGCGCTCGGCGTGGCGCAGACGGCCCAGGTGCTCGACCTGGTCAGGCGGCTCGGCGAGCAGGGCCTGGCGGTGATCCTGATCTCGCACAATCTGCACGACATCTTCGAGGTCGCGGACTCGATCACCGTGCTGCGGCTCGGCCAGAACGTCGCCGAGTTCAAGCGGGCGGAGACCAACCAGCAGCAGGTCGTGGAGGCGATCACGGCCGGCAAGCTGTCGAAGGTGCCGGGCCAGGAGGTCGTCGCATGAGCACGGTCACGGCCCCTCCTCCGTCCGCGCCCGCCGGTCCGGCCACGCAGACGATCGGCGCCTACGCGCGCCGCTGGTGGACCGATGTCAAGTCCGGCGAGCTCGGCTCGCTGCCGATCTTCGTCGGCCTGATCATCATCTGCATCGTCTTCCAGAGCCAGAACGACCGCTTCCTGACGGCGGGCAACTTCGTCAACCTGCTCGTCCAGACGGCGCCGTACGCGGTGATCGCCATGGGCGTCACGTTCGCCCTGCTGCTCGGCGAGATCGACCTCTCGATCGGCTTCGTGTCGGGCGTCGGCGGCGTGCTGACCGCGATCCTGCTGACGCCGGACGGCAACGAGCTGCCGACGGTTGTGGTGCTCGCCATCGTGCTAGGCGCCGGCCTGGCGATCGGCACGCTGCACGGCCTGATCATCACCAAGATCGGCGTGCCGTCGTTCGTGGTCACGCTCGCCGGCCTGCTGGCATGGAACGGCGTCGTGCTGCTGCTGATCGGCAGCCGCGGCACGGTGATCCTCCAGAACGACTTCATAATCGGGATCGCGAACGACTTCATGGCGCCCGGCGTGGCGTGGATCCTGATGATCGTCGCCACGGCCCTGTACGCGCTGATCCAGCTCTCGCGAGTGCGGTCGCGCCGCAAGGCCGGCCTGCAGACGGATCCGATGCTGATCGTCGCGCTGAGGATCGTCGGGCTGGGAGCCGCGCTCGCGATCGTGGTCGCGGTCGCCAACCAGGACCGCGGGATCCCGTACGCCGCGCTGCTGGTCGGCGCCCTGCTGCTGTTCTGGACCTTCGTCCTCAACCGCACGCGCTTCGGGCGTCACGTCTACGCCGTGGGCGGCAACGCCGAGGCGGCGCGGCGCGCAGGCATCGACGTCGACCGCGTGAAGATCGCGTGCTTCGCGTTCTGCTCTTTCATGGCGGTGCTGGGCGGCATCGTGCTCGCCTCTCGCTTGCGGTCGGTCGACACCAACACCGGCGGCGGCCAGGCGCTGCTGTATCCGATCGCCGCCGCGGTGATCGGCGGCACGTCGCTGTTCGGCGGCCGCGGCACGATGAAGGCCGCGATCCTGGGCGCGCTCGTCATGCTCTCGATCGACAACGGGCTCGGTCTGACCGGCCTCTCGTCGGGGACCAAGTTCGTGCTCACCGGCGGCGTGTTGCTGCTGGCGGTGACCGTCGACTCGATCTCGCGGCGCGGGCGCGCGCAGTCGGGACGAGCATGACGGACTCCGGTGCGGTGCGGTGGGGGATCCTCTCCACCGCCCGCATCAACCAGAAGCTGCTCGCGGGAGCGCGCGAGGCGGCCGGCGTCGAGGTCGTGGCGGTCGGCTCGCGCGACCGCGAGCGCGGCGAGGCGTTCGCGGCCGAGCACGGCATCGGCCGGGTCCACGACTCCTACGAGGCGCTGCTGGCGGACGACGACGTCGACGCGGTCTACATCCCGCTCCCGAACTCGCTCCACGTGCCGTGGTCGGTCCGCGCGCTCGGGGCGGGCAAGCACGTGCTGTGCGAGAAGCCGCTGACGCGCCGGGCGGCCGACGCCGAAGCGGCGTTCGACGCCGCCGAGCGCGCCGGGCGGCTGCTGATGGAGGCGTTCATGTGGCGCTACCACCCGCAGACCGAGGCGCTCGTGCGGCTGGCCGGAGAGATCGCGCCGCTTCGCGTCGTGCGCGCCGCGTTCGGCTTCCCGCTGCCCGCCGACCCCGCCAACGTGCGCTGGCAGAGCATGCTCGAGGGCGGGTCGCTGATGGACGTCGGCTGCTACTGCATCAGCGCGCTCCGGCTGCTCGGCGGGGAGCCGGAACAGGTCGCCGGCGAGGCGGTCGCCGGCGGCGACGGGGTCGACGCTCGCTTCGCGGGTGTGCTGCGCTTCCCCGGCGGCGTGCTCGGCACGTTCGACAGCGGATTCGACGTGCCGCCGCGCGGCGTCATCGAGGTCGTTGGGGAGGGCGGCACGCTGGTCGCGCAGGACCCGTGGCACGGCGTGTCGCCGCGCCTGACCCGCGACGGCGAGGAGTTGCCGGTCGAGGCCGTCAACCCGTACCGGCTCGAGCTGGAGGACCTCTCGTCGGCGATCCGCGACGGGCGCCCGCCGAGGCTCGGCCGCGAGGACGCGGTCGGCCAGGCGCGCACGATCGAGGCGCTGTACGCGGCCTCGGCGCACTTGCAGAATCTTGCGCTTCTGCGGTCGGCGTGGAAACCTCCCGGCCAACTTCATTCTCCTGGGGAGGGGACATGCCTAGGTGGTTGCTTGCGGCCGTGGCGGCGGCCCTAGTCCTCGTGCTCGCCGCTCAACCTGCTGCGGCGGCGCAGCGCGACCGTGACCGGCTCGACGTCTACACGGCCGTCTTGCGGGCAGATCAGCTCCGTGCGCTCGCGGACCAGGGGTTCGAGCTGAACGGCGTCCGTGACGTGGTGGGCGGCACCGAGGTCCAGCTCGTGCTCTCGAAGGCGCAGCGCGCCCAGCTCGCGCGGGACGGCATCAAGACGACGCTGACCCGCGTCAAGGGCGGCGAGACCGTCAAGGAGTTCGCCGCCGCGCAAGCCGAGAACGGGTTCACCGTCTGGCGCTCGTGGGACGAGCCCGGCGGCTTCCGCGACCAGATGTACGCGGTCGCCCGCGACCACCGGGGGATCGCCAAGCTCGTGCGGCTCGGGACGACGTACCAGGGCCGCGAGATCCTCGCGCTCAAGCTCACTGCGGGAGCGCGCGGCCTCGCTGACGGGCGCCGCCCGGCGGTGCTGTACAGCTCCACGCAGCACGCGCGCGAGTGGATCGCCAACGAGGTCAACCGGCGCCTGATGAACTGGTACATCGATCGCTGGCGGGCCGAGGACCCGGAGATCAAGCAGCTGCTCGAGACGACGGAGCTGTGGTTCATCCTCGTGGCCAACCCCGACGGCTACGAGTACACGTTCGACGTCGAGCGGCTGTGGCGCAAGAACCTGCGCGACAACAACGGCGACGGGCAGATCACCGTCGGCGACGGCGTCGACCCGAACCGCAACTTCCCGAACCACTTCAAGTACGACGAGGAGGGGTCCTCCTCGATCACGTCGAGCGACACGTATCGCGGCCCGGCGCCGGTGTCGGAGCCGGAGACGGTGGCGATGAAGGGCCTGCTCGACCGGATCGGGTTCGAGTTCCAGGTCAACTGGCACTCGAACGGGCAATGGCTCCTCTACGCGGAGGGCTGGCAGATCGCGACGCCGACCGCGGACGACCCGATCTACTTCGCCCTGTCCGGCAACCTCGACCTGCCGGCGATCAGGGACTTCCACCCGGGTCTCAGCTCCGACGTCCTGTACGTCACGAATGGCGAGACGACCGACTATGCCCACGCCTCGACCGGCGCGCTGGCCTGGACGCCCGAGCTGTCGGCGGGCTGCCCCACCTGCGGGTTCGTGTTCCCGGACGACGACGCGCTCGTGCAGGAGGAGTTCGAGCGCAACCTGCCGTTCGCGCTGTCGGTCGCCAGGTCGGCGGTCGACCCGGACGACCCGGTGTCCGTGCTCGGGATCGAGACCAAGCCGTTCTACACGAAGAGCGACGACCCCTACAAGGACGGGCTCCCGGGCGTCGACTTCGAGTTCGCCTTCTCGTACGGCGACCCGCAGCCGGTCCAGGTGCTGGCAAAGCGCAGCCTCGGGGCAGTGACGCTCAAGTACCGCATCAACGGCGGGGCCGTGAAGAGCGCCCCGACGTCCGAGTGGGCTGGAGGCGAGCGCTTCAAGCCGGCCGCCGTCCACTACCACGAGATGCGCGGCGTGGTGACCGGCACCAGCCCGGGCGACTCCGTCGAGGTGTGGTTCGAGGGCGGCGGTGAGCGAAGCGACTCGTTCACGTACCGGGCCGTCTCCGAGACCGGCCGCCGCGTTCTGGTAGTCGCCGCCGAGGACTACACAGGCCCGTCGCCCGTGCAGACGCCGGGGCCGCACTACCTGAGCTACTACCTCGACGCGCTGACGGCCAACGGGGTCACGGCCGACGTGTACGACGTCGACGCGCGCGGCCGCGTCGCGCCGGACCACCTCGGCGTGCTCAGCCACTACGACGCGGTGATCTGGTACACGGGCGACGACAACGTCACCCGCCCGCCCGGACAGGCCGCGGGGAACGCCGACCGCCTGGCGATGGACGAGATCCTCGAGTTCCGCGCATACATGAACGAGGGCGGCCATCTCCTCTACACCGGCGCGTGGGCCGGCCAGCAGTACGTGCGCGCGGGCGCAGTCGGCCAGCAGTTCTACGACCCGAAGGGCGTCGGCCCGTGCCGGATCGGCGGCCAGCCGAACCCGGCGTTCGATCCGCGGCGGTGCCTCGCGGTCGCCGGCTCTCCGAACAGCGACGGGATCAACGACGTGCTCCAGTACTGGCTGGGGGCGTACGCGATGGCCGCGGGCGACGGGCACGATCCCGAGACGGGCGAGCACTTCGCGGTGAACGGGATCGACGATCCGTTCGTCGGCCTGTCGTGGATGTTCGGCCCGGACGGGGCGGACAACCAGAACATGAGCGCATCGTTCGTGTCGACGAGCGGCATCCTGTCGCGGACCGAGTTCCCGCAGTTCAACAGCTGGCCGTCGAGCCGGTACGCGAAGCCGGGCGGGCCATTCTCGCCGCACTCCGGCGACCAGTACGTCTACTCCCAGATCGCCGACGTCTCCTACAAGCGGCTGACCCGCGAGATCGCGGTGCCGGCCGGGGGCGGCGACCTCACGTTCTGGAGCTCGTGGGACACCGAGCCCGCCTGGGACCACCTGTTCGTGGAGGCCCGGACCGCCGGAGGAAGCGACTGGACGACGTTGCCGGACGCGAACGGCCACACGACCACCGCCACGGGCGACAGCTGCGCGGCGGGGTGGCGCGACCTGCACCCGTGGCTCGACCACTACCAGACGTTCGACCGCGCCGCCGGCACGTGCACGTCGACCGGTACCAGCGGAGCGTGGAACGCCGCGTCCGGCAACTCCGGCGGCTGGCAGCAGTGGAGGATCAACCTCAACGCCTACGCCGGCAGGACCGTCGAGATCTCGATCGCGTACGCGTCCGACTGGGCGGTCCAGAACCTCGGCGTGTTCATCGACGACGTTGTTCTGCCGGACGGCAGCAGCACGTCGTTCGAGACCGGCCTCGACGGCTGGCAGATCGCCGGGCCTCCGGCCGGAAGCGGGCCGAACGCGAACAACTGGATCCGCACCGACGCCGCCGGGTTCCCGGTCGGTTCCAGCATCAGCACCCCGGACTCGATTCTGATGGGCTTCGGGTTCGAGGGGATCTCGACGCAGGCGTCGCGCAACGCGGTCACGGGCCGGGTGCTCGACCACCTGCTCGACTGACGGACCGCGGGAGGGGCCGCCGCGCCGCGGCGGCCCCTCCGCCGCACTGACCGGTCAATGCACCTTGCGTCGCAGCCGCCGGGGCGGTTACGGTCGGCTGGCCATGACCGAGGTGCTCGTGCACGTGGTCGGCTATCCGGACAGCGACGAGGAGGAGCGCGCCGATCTCGCGTCGCGCCTGCGAGACGAGATCCGCGACCACGGGATCGACGACGTCTCGCATCCCTCGGTGCGGCCGCCGCCGGGGTCGAAGGGCGGCGCGCTGGACTGGGCGCAGCTCGCCGTGACCTTCGCCGGCACCATGCCGCCGCTCGTCATGGCGATCCAGGGCTGGCTCGGGCGGCACCCGAATGCCGCGGTCACCCTGGAGATCGGCGGCGATCGGCTCACGCTCGACGAGGCGTCGCCGGCCGACCGGCAGCGACTGCTGGAGGCGTTCCTTGCCCGCCACGGCGGAACCTCGGACGGGTAGTCGCCGCGCGCTGCTGGTGGCCACCGGCGGCTACACCGACCCCGGGCTGGCCGCGCTGCGCGCCCCGACCGGCGACGTGGACGCGCTCGCCGGGGTGCTGGCGGACGGCTCGATCGGCGAGTTCGAGGTCAGCCGGCTCGTCGACCGCCCGACCGAGAACCTCAAGATGGAGATCGAGGCCTTCTTCGGCGACGCGAAGCGCGACGACCTGCTGCTCCTCTACTTCTCCTGCCACGGGGTCCTGTCGCAGAGCCGCCGGTTCTACTTCGCCACGGCGACGACCGCGCTGAACCTGCTGCGCGCGACCGCGATCGAGGACAGCTTCGTCAACGACGTCATGCAGCACAGCCGCGCGCGCTCGATCGTCCTGATCCTCGACTGCTGCCACAGCGGCGCCTTCGGCAAGGGGCTCACGCCCAAGAGCGCGCTCACGGTGGACGTCGAGCATCGGTTCGAGGGCCGCGGGCGCGTGACGCTGTCGGCGTCGACCGCGCTCGAGTACGCGTTCGAGGAGGCGAATCCGGCGACGGGCATCAACGAGCTCGAGCCCGCTGCTCCGGGATCGCTGTTCACGCGCTGTCTCGTCGAGGGGCTCGCCACCGGCGACGCCGACATGGACGGCGACGGCAGCATCGCGGTCGACGAGCTCTACGACTACGTGTGCCAGCGGATGCGGGAGGACGTGACGCACCAGACGCCTGGCATGGCCGGCGACGTGCGCGGCGAGATCGTCATCGCTCGCAGCCCGCGGCGTGTCGGGCTCCCGGCGGAGCTGCGCCAGGCCGTCGACAGCCGGCTTGCGGGCGTTCGCGAGGGCGCGGTGACGGAGCTCGCCGAGCTCCTCGGCTCGACGGAACCGGGCATGGCCGAGGCAGCACGGGCGGCGCTCGAGCGCCTGGCCCGCGACGACAG
>JBKOYW010000059.1:0-5246 GCA_046744275.1 Actinomycetota bacterium | reverse complement strand
GTGTCGGCGCACGCTGTCGGCGAGCCCGTCCTCGCGATCGAGCAGCGGGCCGATCTCCTCGAGCGGGAGGCCGACGCCGCGAAGCGCGAGCAGCCGGTAGAGGCGCTGGACGTCGGCCGCCGAGTACAGGCGGTGGCCGGCGTGCGTGCGCTCCGACGGCACGAGCAGTCCGAGGCTGTCGTAGTGGTGCAGAGCCCGGACGGTCACGCCCGCAGCCCGCGCCAGCTCGCCGATCCTGAACTGCTCTCCGGTCATCAACACGCCACGGACGCTAGGACCTCACGTTACGTGAGGTTCAAGCGTTCTGGCGCCTTGGCGCTCAATCGACCTTACGGCCCGTGGTCTCGAGCGTGGGAGCGGGGGCCATCGCCTCGGGCAGCGGGAGCTCGCCCGTCCGCGGCACGCGTGGGGCAGCACGGACGCCGTCGAGGTTTGGACGGACCGCCAGGGCGGCGAGGACGAGCAGCAACACCCCGGCGCCGGCGACGGCATAAGCGGTGCGCGGTGAGCCAGCAGCCACCAGCGCGCCGCCGATCAGGAAGCCCACGCCGGGAATCGCGGCGGCCAGCGATTCGAGCAGGCCGACCGTGCGCGCCTGGTAGTCGATCGGTGTGGCCTCCTGGAGCGCCGTCATGACCGCGATCCACTGGACCCCGTTGCCCGCGCCGCCGACGATCGAGATCAGGCAGGCGACGAGCAGCGTGTCGGCGGTGGCCAGCCCGAGATACGCGACGCCGATTGCCGCGGTCGACACGAGGATCAGCGCGAGTGCCGACCGCTGCTTCACGATGAGGTAGATGAGGCTGCCGATCACGATCCCGGCGCCCCAAGACGCGAGCAGGATGCCGAACCCGGCGCTCGTGGTCCCGAGGCTCTCCTTTGCGTAGATCACCTCGATCGGGATGACGAGTGTGAAGAGCAGCAGGGCGAGGGCCTGGCCCGCGAGCAGGAGGCGGACGACCGGGTGGCGGCGAGCGAAGCGCATACCGCTGCTGAAGCGCTCGCCCCACGGCTGGCGCTCCATGCGGACAGCGGGGAGCCCACGCGTGAGCGCCAGGATCACCGCGATGGCCAGGAACGATGCGGCATCGACGAGCAGCGCGACTGCTACGCCGAACTGAGCGATCAGGAGCCCTCCGAGCGCCGCGCCGCCGACCGACGCCACCGCGAAGCCGATGTTCATCAGCGCGTTGCCCTCCTTGAGCAGTCCGGCGGGCTGGAGAACGGATGCCACCGCACCGCGGGTGATGCCGCGTGCGGTGATCGCGAGGGCTCCATCGATCAGGCCGAGGGCGAGGACGGGGACGAGAAGGAACTCGCCATCCGCGATCAGCGCCAGAGCGGCGAAGACGACGGCCTCAGCCACGTAGAGCCCAGGCAGGCTGCGGCGGAGCGCGAGCTGGTCGATGCGTGCGGTAAGCGCCGGGGCGAGCAGCGCCGGCAGGAACTTGGCCGCGATGAAGAAGGCCGCCGTCGGCGCGACGGCCTCGGTCCGGTCGTAGACGAGGACGGCGAGGGCCACCAGGCCCACGCAGTCGCCCAGCTCGTTGAGCGTGTACGAACCCAGCAGCCGACTGAACGGCCGGACGGCCAGTGGTGCAAAGCGCCCCCGCACGAAATGCATCGTATCCCTTCAGCAAACAGCAACCCAGACGGACAAATGTCCGGCCCGTTTCGGCCCCTGACCGCATCAAGAAAGGTGCCTGTCCTGCCGATGACCCGAACGTCGTGTCAAGACGCAAGGGGCTCATCTTCGTCGGCTCGCTGACCGGCCTGCTCGTGGCCGGTTGCACCGCGGCAGCGCTGTCCGAGCGGTCGGATTGGCAGCCGTGGACCCTTGTGCTGCTCCTCTTTGCGCTGGCGGTGATCAGCGACCTTCAGATGGTCGAGTTCCGCTCGGTGCGGATCTCCGGCTCGTTCCTGGCCGTCGTGCTGGCGATGGTGTTGCTAGGCCCCGCACCCGCGGTTGCCCTCGGTGCCGCCTCGGCGGCCATCGACGCCGTTGTCACGCGACGCAGCATTCAGATCGGTGCGAACAACGTCGCCACGTGGGTCGTGTTCCCGCTCATCGGCGCTCTGCTCATGGAGGCGCTCATCGGCGAGGCCGTTCCCAAGGACGCCGGCATCGCGTTCTACGGCGCCGTCCTGCTCGTGTTCATGGTGTCCAACGTCCTGAACTTCGTGCTGGTGATCCTGTTCGGCCACCTGTACCTCGGCGTGAACGTCCGGGAGTACGTGCGGTCGGTGTACTTCACGGTGATGCCGTCCGAGTTCGCGACCGGCATGCTCACTGCCGCCGTCGCGTTCGGGTATGCGCATCTGGGGATCACCGTCGTCGGCCTCGCGGCGGTGGTTCTGGTCGTCTTCCAGTACCTCATCCGCCTCGGGGTGAAGGCCTATGAGCGCGGTGAGGAGCTCGGCAAGCGCAGCCGCGAGCTCGCCTCGCTGCAGGTCGGTCTGCTCAGCACCGTGCTCCAGACGCTGTCCATGCGCGACGCCATGACCGCCCGCCACTCCGCCGCCGTCGCGAGGTACTCCCGCGAGGTCGCCCGCCTGATGGGTCTACCGGAGCGCGAGCAGGAGCTGATCCACACCGCGGCGCTGCTGCACGACATCGGCAAGTTCATCTTCCCGGACTCGATCCTCCTCGCAGACCGCAAGCTCACCGACGACGAGTGGGAGACCGTCAAGCTCCATCCTGAGCAGGGCGCCAAGCTCGTGGCACGGATCGAGGGGTACGGGCCGGCTGCGGAGATCATCCATAGTCATCACGAGCGCTACGACGGCCGCGGCTACCCGGCCGGCATCGCCGGCACCGACATCCCGCTCGGCTCTCGCATCATCGCTGCTGCGGACACCTACGACGTGATGACGTCCCGTGACTCGTATCGGCGTCCGGTCAGCTCTGAGGCGGCCCTCGCAGAGCTCAAGCGCGTGGCGGGCTCCCAGCTCGACCCAGAGGTCGTCAAGGTGTTCGTGGCGATGATCCTCGAGAAGCGCGTCGCGTTCCGCCACACCGACGAGGCCGACTTCGAGAAGGAGCTGGCGTTCGAGCGCCGCGTGGAGGACTACGCACGGCCTCGCGTGGCTGCCGCGTAGACGCTTGTTCGATCAAGAACAGGCCGACAGCGACCGACATGAATAACGAGAAAGAGCGCCGTCTGGCGCTCTTCTCGAGACTTACGCTCCAGGAGCGGACTTACCAACGGAAACCCATGTTTCCCGCCCTTCCCCCCGAGTGCGGCTGCCACCGCGTTCGGAGTAGTCGCTTCCGTGACGAGAGGCAACTTAGGGAGGGTGTGCGCTGGACGTAATAGAACATGCGTCCAAGGAATGGCCTCGGGCGTTTAGCCCGGGGCCGTTCCCGTTTTTCACCCCGCGGCAGCACAACCCGTGAGCGCGTGCCGCCGTCCGCCCGCGTGGCTATGTCCAGCGTGCCGCCGGCGTCCTCGACCCGCCGCCGCACCATCGCCAGGCCGAGGTGCCCGGCCTGCGACGGCACGGCTGGTCTCGGCGTCCATGCCGACGCCGTCGTCGTCGACCTCGAGCACGGTCTGGCCGCCCTCGAGCGGGCGCGTGAGGGCCCTGGGGCACGCGGCCGTCCGCCTCGCGGAGGTCCTGCCGGAGCGCGACCAACCGCTGCATCGGCCCGTCGTGCAGCGACTCCGCGAGGCGGGGGACGAACGCGAGAAGGCCCACGAGGACGGGCACGCGGGTCTTCTCGACGGCGGCCACCGTCAGGCGGGCGTCACGTCGGCGAAGCGGCTGAGGCCCAGGCCTGAGAGCGCCTGCACGAGGTGGCTGGGGCCGTGGACGGAGATCAGCCCGTCGTGCATCGCCTGGCCGAGCGAGATCCGGCCCATGTGCCACTTCGCCAGCCACTCGCTGTCGGTCTCCACGACGAGGTCCTCGTCGTAGCCCGGCGGCTTGACACAGACCTCGGAGTCGGGCGGGCAGAGCACGACCCAGATCCGCCGCTTGGGCCCGTCGCTCAGCTCGAAGCGGATCACGAGCCGGCGGGCGGGCATGTCCTCGCGATGCGTCATGCGGCACAGCGACCACAGGACGACGTGGGCGTCGAGGTGCTGCGGCGCGACCTCGAGCCACCGCGCGCCCCACGTGCCCAGCGCGTCGACGACGGGCTCCAGGTCGCGGCCCGACGGCGTGAGCCGGTAGCGCGGGCCTGGGAGGCGCTCGACGACCCCGTAGTGCTCGAGCAGGTCGAGCCGGCGGCTGAGCAGCGTGCGGGAGATCCCCGGCGCGCCGTCCTTGAGCTCGCTGAACGTCTCGCACCCGAGCAGCAGGTTGCGCACGATGATCGGCGTCCAGCGCATGGCGAGGATCTCCGTCGCGCGGGCGACCGGGCAGTACTGGCCGTAGGTGCGCACCTCCACGCGCGCGAGTCTCTCATCCTCGGCTCCGCCGCGTGGTCCATTTTGTGGACTTGCCCGCGACAGGCAGCCCTGGGAGCGTCTTCGCCATGGCGACGCAAGGCACGGTCCGCAGGCTCCATGGCTTCGACGGCGAGCTGCTCGGTCCCGGCGACGCGGCCTACGACGAGGCACGGACCGTGTGGAACGGCGCGATCGACCGCCGCCCGGCGATCATCGCCCGCTGCACGAGCCCCGGCGACGTGGCGGCCGCCGTCCGTGTGGCGCGCGAGCGCGAGCTCCCGGTGGCGGTGCGCGGCGGCGGCCACAGCATCGGCGGGCTGTCGGTGTGCGACGGCGGGCTGGTGATCGACCTCTCGCCGATGCGGCAGGTCGTCGTCGATCCCGCGGCGCGGACCGCCCGGGCGGACGCCGGCGTCCTGTGGGGCGAGCTCGACGCCGCCACGCAGGCGCACGGGCTTGCGACGGTGGGCGGGATCGTCACCCACACCGGCATCGCCGGCCTCACGCTCGGCGGCGGCATCGGCTGGCTCATGCGCAAGCACGGGGCGGTCGTCGACAACCTGCTGGCCGCCGACCTCGTCACCGTCGACGGCGAGGCGATCCGCGCAACCGAGGACCCGGACCTGTTCTGGGGCCTGCGCGGAGGCGGCGGCAACTTCGGGATCGTGACCTCGTTCGAGTACCGCCTGCACGAGGTCGGCCCGGACGTCCTCGCCGGCCCGATGTACTTCGCGCTCGAGGACGCGCCCGAGGTGCTGCGGTTCTACCGCGACGTCGCGACCGAGGCGCCCGACGAGCTGACGACGATCTGCAACCTGCGTCCGGCACCGCCGCTGCCGCTGATCCCCGAGG
>JBKOYW010000536.1:0-15099 GCA_046744275.1 Actinomycetota bacterium | reverse complement strand
GCCCGCAATGGGCGGCGGACCGTCCGGCGCGGCCTCCGGCGCGAGCCCGGCACCGCCCGGCGCGCCCGCGCTTGCACTTGCAGCCGCGAGCCTCGCCGCCGCCCTTCTGCTCAGTTGCTTCCTCTTCGCACCGGCCCGATGGCGGTCGGTGCTCGTCGTCTCCCTGATCGAGCGCCCCGGCTAACCGCCTCCTCGGTTGGCGGGCCCCTGGCCGGACGCGCGCGTCTTCGCGCGCCCGGCGCCATGAAGACGCTCGATTCCTGAGGAGACGAAATGCAACTCACACACGCTGCGCCCCGGGCGCGGCTCGGACCGCCGGCTCTGGCGATGGCGATGGCACTGGCCGTGATCGGCCTGCTGGCCATGCCCGTGTCCGGCCAGGCCGCGCGCGCGAACGCGCGCGAGGCGGTCGCGATGGCGTCCGCCGGCTGGCATGGCCGCGCGATCCAGAACCCGCTGCCGCGCCCGCGCCTCGTGCGCACGAGCTGGCCCAAGGGCTGGTCGGCCGGGCCCGTGGAGCAGGGCACCGGCTACGTCCGGCCCGGCGGCTCGAGGCGGGTACGGGACGTTCAGAGACGGCTGATTCAACTCGGCTACCGGCCAGGTCCGGTCGACGGGTTGTTCGGCCCCCGCACGCGCGCCGCCACCCGCTGGTTCCAGTTCAAGCACGGCCTCGCGACCACCGGCCGCGTGACCCTGTCGACGCTGACCGTGCTGAAGGCCCGTAGCGAGCACAAGCCGCTCCGCACCAAGCCTCGCCGCTCGACCAGCGACACAGTCGCACCGCTGCAAACCCCGACACCCGTACCCGTCGCCACGGCGGACGAGTCCAACCCGTGGATCCTCGCCCTGCTGCTGCTACTGCTGGCGCTCGGCCTCGGCGTCATCGCCGGCCTGCTCGGGCCCGAGCTGCGGCGTCTG
This sequence comes from Actinomycetota bacterium, assembly GCA_046744275.1. Classification (GTDB taxonomy): domain Bacteria; phylum Actinomycetota; class Thermoleophilia; order Solirubrobacterales; family Solirubrobacteraceae; genus DASSUW01. Next base: position 14,178 of record JBKOYW010000536.1, on the reverse strand, counting down.
CGGCGACCCCCGACCCCCCAGCCGGCAGCCCCGGCCCTCAACCCCGCGGCCGCGGCACCGGTGCCGGCTGCGCCTCGCCGGCCGCGACCGACCAACCATCGGCCGCCGCCCGTGCTCGGCTACGCGACGGTCGACTCGGACGGCCAGGAGGCGGACACCGCCACCGCCGCGCTCGCCCTCCGATGTACCCACCGCGGCTGGTCGCTCATCGAGGTGATCCACGACGGCAGGCAGCCGGGCCGCCGTCTCGCCGAGCGCCCCGGGCTCGTGTACGCGATCCGGGAGATCCGCTCGGGCACGGCGAAGGGGCTCGTCGTCGCGCGACTGCGCGACTTCACGGCCCGCATCGGCGATCTGGCGACGCTCCTGCGGTGGCTCGGCGAGGCCAACGCGTTCCTGGGCGCCGCCGACCACGAGCTCGACACGTCGACCCGAGCCGGAAAGGCCACCGCCCGGGCCGTGATCGACCTCGGCGGATGGGAGCGACAGCGCATCACGCAGCGCACGCGTGAGGACCTGGCGAGCGGGCGATTCACCCCTCGCGGCAACCACCAGCGCGCCGACCTCACCCAGCAGATCGCCGCGATGCACGAGCGCGGGATCTCGCTGCGCGCCATCACCGACGCGCTCAACCTCACAGGCATCGGGGTGCAACCGGGCCAGACCCGCTGGCAGACCGCCGATGTCAAGGCCGCGACCGAGGAGAGACACCGGAGCTAGACGAGAACAGCGTGCGGGGGTGTCGGCGCGCGCCATACTGGCGTCGTGCCGACTCCCGACGACCTGCTCGCGACGGCGCCGCTCGATGCCGCGGTCGCCGCTCTCGCAGAGCGCAACCACCACCACCTGGCCCAGATGAGCCAAGCCGAGCGCGACGACGCGATCGCGCACTGGCGCCAGCTCGCTGTGGCCGTGCTCACCGCCGCCGGCGCCGCGCTCGGAGACGACAGCGCCGAGGAGGCCGGCGACGGCCCCGGCCGGGCCGTGATCGTGCTGGAGGACTCGGGTCCGGAGGAGATCGCCATCCACGCGACCTTCTTCCCGCAGCTGGAGGACCTCGGAGGTGGCGAGGTCGGCGCCACGCCGGCCCAGGTCGCGGCGCTCGAGCTGCTCGAGCAGATCTCCGACGAGGACGATCCGGGCACCGGCTGACATCGCGACCGAGGGCGAGTGGCTCCGCCGCACCCTCGAGGAGATCGTCGCCCAGCTCAGGCGGCTGTTCGATCTCACGGGCTGCGCGTTCGTCGTCATCGACTGGGAGCGGCGGCACATCAGTCCCGTCGCCGCCTGGTTCTCCTCGCCCGCGGTCGAGGAGGCCCTCGGCGCCGTGCTTAGCCGCCCGTACGACCCGGAGCGGCCCGGCATCACGGAGGCGGCGATCGAGCGCCGCGCGCCGCTCCTCATGGACGACATCGAGGCGTGGCCGGGAGCGCCCGCGCTGCGCCGCCGGCTCGATGAGCAGCTGCCGCCCGACCGGGCGCAGCTGACGTGGGACTTCTACGCCTCGGCGGCCCTGCTCTCGTGCCCCGTCGAGGCCCCGGACGGGCGCATCCTCGGCGTGCTCGCGCTCTCGGCGTCCTCGTTCAGCGAGGACGAGGTGCGCAGCGCCGGCGTGTTCGCGCACCTGGCCGGCATCGCGCTCGACCGCTCGGAGCTGCTCGGCCGCGAGCAGCGGCGCGCGCACGAGGAGCTGACGCTCAACCGCGCCGTGCAGGAGCTCGGCCGCTCGCTCGAGCTCGCCGACCTCGCGCGCACGATCGTCGACCAGGCGGTGGTGATCAGCGGCGCGTCGAAGGCCATGCTCACGCGGCAGGAGCCGGCCAGCCGCGACCTGACCGTCGTGTGCTCGCACGGCTTCTCGGACCGCGTCCAAGACGCGCGCTTCGTGGTCGGCGAGGGGATGATCGGGCGGGTGATCGAGACCGGCGAGCCGTACGTGAGCCGCGAGGCCGACCGCGAGCGCTTCCTCGGCTGGGTGGTCGCCGGCGAGGGCCTCGGGTCGTTCGCGCACGTGCCGCTGTCGATCGGCCCGCGGCTGTTCGGCGTGCTCACGGTCGCCGACGAGCGCCCGGACGTCTGCGACGACGCGCTGCTGCCGCGGCTGGAGGCGTTCGGCCTCGCGGCGGCGGGCGCGATCGCCAACGCGCTCGACTTCGCGCGCGAGAAGCGTGTCGCGTTCGCGCTCACCCAGGGCTTCGTCCCCGGCCCGCTGCCGGAGCTCGAGGGCTTCGACGCCGGGCTCGTCTTCGAGCCGTCGGGGCACGCGGCCGGCGGCGGCGACTTCTTCGGCATCTGGCGGCTTCCGGACCGCTCGGTGGCGCTGCTGGTCGGCGACGTCAGCGGCAAGGGGATCGAGGTCGCCGCCATCAGCTCGATGGTGCGCTTCTTCGTCGAGGCGCGCAGCCACGATGCCGCCGATCCGGCGCAGGTGATGGCGCAGACCGACGCGCTGCTGCGCGGACGGCTGCCGGGCACCACGTTCGTGCCGGCGGTGATGATCGTCATCGACGAGCAGCGGATCCGGTGGTGCAACGCCGGCCACACGCCGCCCGTGCTCCTCACCGGGGACGGGGAGCGCGAGCTGCGCGGCACGGGCCTTCCGCTCGGCGTCGACCCGGAGGACGGCACGTACACGACACAGGACGCCCCGTTCGCGCCCGGCGACCTCGTGCTCGCCTTCACGGACGGGCTCACCGAGGCGCGTCGCGAGGGCCGCCAGTTCGGCGACGAGCGGCTCCCCGGCCTGATCGCCGAGCACGCCCGCGAGCTCCCGCCGGACGACCTCGTGCGGCTGCTGCGCGCCGAGGCCGAGGAGTGGGCGCCCGAGCTCGACGACGACATGGTCATCCTCGCGTTGCGGCGGCGGCCGTGATCGAGGCTCGCCGCGAGGTCGCCGACGGGCCCGCCGCGCGGGCGCTCTGGGACGAGTACATGGCGCTCACGCGCGAGCGGCTGGGCGAGGACTTCCAGCCGACCGAGGACATCTTCGGCTCAACCGATGACTTCGATACCTGGCTCGTGCTGTACGAGGACGGGGAGCCGGTGGCATGCGGCGGGTTGCGCGAGCTCGAGCCGGGGATCGCCGAGATCAAGCGCATGTTCGTGACCGCACGCGCACGCGGGCGCGGCCACGGGCGGCGGCTGCTGGGCGAGCTCGAGGCGATCGCCGCGCAGGCCGGGCACCGGCGGATCCGGCTGCTGACGACCGAAGCGCTCGTCGAGGCGCGGGAGCTGTACGCCTCGGCCGGGTACGCGGTCACGACGCAATTCCGGATCGAGGACCGGACCGACTTCTGGCTCGAGAAGACGCTCTGACTCGATAGCGTCTCCAGATTCATGGCCGAGCAGTTCTGCACCCTCGCCAACGGTCACGAGGTCTGTTACGAGACCTTCGGCGACCCCTCCGACCCCGCGCTGCTGCTGACGATGGGGCTCGCGACCCAGATGCTCGGCTGGCACGAGGACTTCTGCGCCGAGCTCGCCGGCCGTGGCTTCCACGTGATCCGTTACGACAACCGCGACGTCGGCCGCTCGCAGACCATGACCGGCCACGTCCCGTCGGTGTTCCAGCTCCTGCGCCGCGACAAGAGGGCCGCGAGCTACACGCTCGAGGACATGGCGGCCGACGCGATCGGCCTGCTCGACCACCTCGGCATCGAGCAGGCGCACGTGATGGGCGCGTCGATGGGCGGCATGATCGCCCAGACGATGGCGGCACGGTATCCCGACCGCGTGCTGTCGCTGGTCTCGATGCTGTCCAACACCGGTGCGCGCTGGAGCGGCCAGCCGTCGCCGCGGCTGTACCCCGTGCTGATCAAGACCCCGCCGCGTGACCGCACCGGCTACCAGGACCACGCGGTGTGGGTCTTCGCGAAGATCGGCTCGCCCGGCTTCGAGCGCGACGAGGACGACCTGCGGCGGATCGCGGGCATGAGCTTCGACCGCGGGATCAACCCCGCGGGGACGGCGCGCCAGCTCGCCGCGATCATCCACTCCGGCGACCGCACGCCGCTGCTGCGGACGATCACGGCGCCGACGCTGGTGATCCACGGCGACAAGGACAAGCTCGTGCCGCCCTCCGGCGGTCGCGCCACCGCGCGCGCGATCCCCGGCGCGCGGCTGCTGCTGATCAAGGGCCTGGGCCACGACATCCCGCGCGGCGCCTGGCCGCAGATGCTCGACGCGATCGAGCAGAACGCCGCTCGCGCGGGCGCCCCCGCAGCGGCCTGAGCCGAGATGGCGGCGGCTGCGCTCCCCGCGATCGCCTATCCGCCCGAGCTCCCGGTCAGCGCCCACCGCGAGGAGCTGCTCGAGGCGATCCGCGACAACCAGGTCGTCGTGGTGGCCGGCGAGACCGGCTCGGGCAAGACGACGCAGCTGCCGAAGGTGTGCCTGGAGCTGGGCCGCGAGCGGATCGCGCATACGCAGCCGCGGCGGCTGGCAGCGCGCACGGTCGCCGCGCGGATCGCGGAGGAGCTGCGCGTGCCGCTCGGCGAGGCGGTCGGCTACGCGGTCCGCTTCCGCGATCGGTCTCGCGCCGACACGCGCGTGCGGCTGATGACGGACGGCCTGCTGCTGGCTGAGATCCGGCGCGACAAGATGCTGCGCCGCTACGACACGGTGATCGTCGACGAGGCGCACGAGCGGAGCCTGAACATCGACTTCCTGCTCGGGTACCTCGCGCGCGTTCTCCCCCGCCGCCGCGACCTGAAGGTGATCATCACGTCGGCGACCATCGACCCCGAGCGCTTCAGCCGGCACTTCGGCGACGCGCCGGTGATCGAGGTGTCCGGCCGCACGTATCCGGTCGAGGTCCGCTACCGCCCGGTCGAGGACCCGGACCGCGACCAGGAGGACGCGATCGCCGACGCCGTCGACGAGCTGCAGCGCGAGGGCCCCGGCGACGTGCTCGTGTTCCTGTCCGGCGAGCGCGAGATCCGCGACACGGCCGACGTCCTGCGAGGCCGGCTGGGCGCCGGCACCGACGTGCTGCCGCTGTACGCGCGGCTGTCGGCAGCCGAGCAGCAGAAGATCTTCCGGCCGCACGCCAAGCGCCGGGTCGTGCTCGCCACCAACGTCGCCGAGACGTCGCTGACGGTGCCCGGCATCCGCTACGTGGTCGACCCGGGCAGCGCGCGGATCAGCCGCTACAGCGCGCGGCTGAAGGTCCAGCGGCTGCCGATCGAGCCGATCTCGCAGGCGTCCGCCGACCAGCGCAAAGGCCGCTGCGGCCGCACGTCGGACGGCATCTGCATTCGCCTCTACAGCGAGGACGACTTCGACGAGCGCCCGCGCTTCACCGACCCGGAGATCCTGCGCACCAGCCTCGCGTCGGTGATCCTGCAGATGGCCGCGATCGGCCTCGGGAAGATCGAGGACTTCCCGTTCCTGGACCCGCCTGACCGCCGCCAGGTGCGCGACGGGATCCGGCTGCTGGAGGAGCTTGGGGCCTTGGACGCCGCGGGCCGGCTGACCAAGCTCGGCCGCCGGCTGGCCGACCTGCCGGTCGATCCGCGGATGGCCCGCATGGTGCTCGAGGCCGACCGGCTCGGCTGCGCGGACGAGGTCATCGTGATCGCCGCCGCGCTGTCGATCCAGGACCCGCGCGAGCGGCCATCCGACCAGACCGCGCAGGCGGATCAGCTGCACGCCCGCTTCGCCGACCCGGACTCGGACTTCCTCGCCTACCTGAACCTCTGGCGCTACCTGCGCGAGCTCCAGCGGTCGCTCTCCAGCAACCAGTTCCGCAAGCGCTGCCTGGCCGAGCACCTGCACCACCTGCGGGTCCGGGAGTGGCAGGACCTCGTCCAGCAGCTCCGCGAAGCGGCCAAGAGCGTTGGCGTGACGTTCAACCGCACGCCCGCCGAGCCGGCCGAGATCCACCGCGCGCTGCTCTCAGGCCTGCTCTCGCACGTCGGGCTCAAGGACGAGCGCGGGCGCGAGTACCAGGGCGCGCGCGGCGCGCGGTTCGCGATCTTCCCGGGCTCCGGCCTGTTCAAGAAGCCGCCGAGCTGGGTGATGGTCGCCGAGCTGGTCGAGACGACACGGCTGTGGGGCCGGACGGCCGCGCGGATCGACCCGCGGGACGTCGAGCCCCTGGCCGGACATCTGCTCAAGCGCACGTACAGCGAGCCGCGCTGGAACGCGAAGCGCGGCTCGGTCGTCGCGACCGAGCGCGTCACGCTCTACGGGCTGCCGATCGTCACCGACCGCACGGTCCAGTACGGGCGGATCGACCCGGTGCTCTCGCGCGAGCTGTTCATCCGCCGCGCCCTGGTGGAGGGCGACTGGGAGACGAAGCATGCGTTCGTGGCCTCGAACGCGCGGCTGGTCGAGGAGATCGAGGCGCTGGAGCACCGCTCGCGGCGGCGGGACATCCTGGCCGGCGACGAGGCGCGGCTCGCGTTCTTCGACGCCCGCATCCCCGCCGACGTGGTGTCGGCGTCGCACTTCGACCGCTGGTGGCGCGACCGGCGGCTGGAGGAGCCGGACCTGCTCACGTACACCCGCGACGTGTTGATCGATGCCGACGCGGCGGCGATCGACGACCGCGAGTGGCCCGCGACCTGGAAGCAGGGCGAGCTGACGCTCGACCTCAGCTACCGCTTCGAGCCGGGCGCTTCGAACGACGGCGTGACCGTGCACGTGCCGCTGCAGCTGCTCGGGCAGGTGCGCTCCGACCGCTACGAATGGCTCGTGCCCGGGCTGCGCGAGCAGCTGGTCACGACATTGATCCGCGGGTTGCCGAAGGAGCTGCGGCGTCCGCTCGTGCCGGTGCCGGAGACCGCGGCGCGGGTGCTGGCGGCCCTCGAGCCGCGCCGCCGGCCGCTGGCGCAGGACATGAGCCGCGTGCTCGGCGTGCCGCCCGGCGCGTGGGACTTCGCGCGGCTGCCGCCGCACCTGCGGATGACGTTCCGGGTCGAGGACGAGCGGCGCGGCGTGCTGGCCGAGGGCAACGACCTGGCCGAGGTCCGCGCGAGCGTCCGGCCGCTGCTGCGCGCCGAGCTCACCGCGGCGGCGTCGCGGCTCGAGCGGTCCGGCCTCGTGTCGTGGGACGACATCGGCTCGCTGCCGCGCGAGGTCACGCTGCGCGGCACGGGCCAGGCCGTGCGCGCCTACCCGGCGCTGGTGGACGAAGGCTCGACGGTCGGCGTCGCGGTGCTCGAGACGCCGGCGGCGCAGCGATCCTCGATGCGCGCCGGCACGCGGCGGCTGCTGATGCTCACGAGCCCCTCCCCCGCGAAGTTCGTCCTCGGCCGGCTCGGCAACGCCGCCAAGCTCGCGCTGTCATCGGCTCCGCACGGGAGCGTGGCGGCGGTGCTCGACGACGTCGTGGTCGCATCGGTCGAGGCGCTGATGGCGCAGGCGGGCGGCCCGGCCCTGGACGAGGCGGGCTTCGCGCGGCTGCGCGACCACGTGGCCGGCAACCTGGCCGACACGGTGGCTGACGCGGTCGGGGACGTCGTGCGGATCCTCGACGCGGCCCGCGTTCTGGAGGCGCGCCTGGAGCCCCTGCGGGCGGTCCCGCTCCAGCCGGCGCGAGCCGACGTCCGCGCGCAGCTGAAGCGGCTCGTCTACCCGGGCTTCGTCGCCGCGACCGGCCTGGCGCGGCTGCCCGACGTCGAGCGCTACCTGCGTGCGGCGGCGCGCCGGCTCGAGCGGCTGCCGGACGCGACGGCCGTCGACCGTGACCGCATGAACGCGATCCACGACCTCGAGCGGATCTACCGCGAGCGGCTCGCGGCCGCACCCGCCGCAGAGGGCCTGCGCGAGGTGCCGTGGATGCTCGAGGAGCTCCGCGTCTCCCACTTCGCCCAGTCGCTCGGCACGCGAGGCCCGGTGTCCGCCAAGCGCATCCGGCGCGCGCTCGAGGAGGCGACCGCGCGCGGCTAACCCGCGGCGGGCCGGCCGCCGGACGGCCGGAACCGATCGAACACGGTCAGCACGACCTCGCTCCCGCAGCCGAGGCACGTCTTTCCGATCAGCGAGGCCGGCCGCACCACGCTCGTCCCCGCCAGCCCACAGGCCGGGCAGGAGAACACGCACTCCACGAAGGCGCCACCGGCGAGCAGCTGATCCTCGGCATCCATGCGCGTTTCATCGTGCCAGCCGTACGGTCGCCCGGCAAGCGCTGTCCTAGCCTTTCGTCGCGTGTCCCGCTCCCTCGTCTGGACCCTCTACGCGGTCAACGTGCTGATCTGGTCCAGCACCTGGGTGGCGATCAAGATCGGGCTGGAGGACGTGCCTCCGCTGCTCAGCGCCGGCGTGCGGTTCCTGGTTGCGGGCGCCGGGCTGATCGCGCTGGCGGTGGTGCTCGGGCGGCGGCTGAAGACCGATTGGCTGCTCGCGGCGCTGCTCGGCCTGCTGCCGTTCGCCGGTGCGTACGGGCTGATCTACTGGGGTGAGCAGTACGTGCCTTCCGGACTCGCCGCCGTGCTGTTCGGCGTGATGCCGCTGTACTCGGCGACGATCGCGTCGGTCGCGCTGACCGGCGAGCCGCTGAGCGCTCGCCTGCTCGCCGGGATCGCGGTTGCGATCGGCGGGCTGGCGCTGGCGTTCGGTGAGAGCCTGGCGCTCGGGCATGCCGAGCGGGCGCTGCTCGCCGCCACGGCGTGCGCGATCGCGCCGCTGGCCGCCGCCATCGGCAACGTCGCGACCAAGCGCCGCGCCCAGCGGCTGGACCCGATCGCGCTCAACGGCTGGGCGATGCTCGGCGGGGGCGCGCTCCTGCTGGCGACGTCCGGCGCCGCCGAGGACTGGGGCACGGCAGCGTGGAGCTCGCAGGCGATCGGGTCGGTCGCCTACCTCGCCGTGATCGGGTCGGCGGTTCCCTTCGTGACACTCACGGTGCTCCTGCGCGAGCTGCCGGCGGTCACCGTCTCCTACATCACGCTGCTGCTGCCGTTCGGGGCGCTCGTGTTCGGCGCCACGCTGTACGACGAGCGGATCACGCTGGTTGCCTTCGGCGGCGCGATGCTGGTCGCCACCGGGCTCCTGATCGCCCAGTGGCCGGGTCGACGCGCGGTCGCCCCTGCTTGACCGGTCGGCGCGGCCCGAATAGAACCGCGGCATGCATCGATGCCGAAACCCGCTCTTCTGCGTCGTCCCGCCCTACGTGCTCAGCCAGGTCGCCAGCCGCGGCACCGAGCGCCAGCGCGCATGGGCGCTCCGCACCCTGCAGACCGACACCACGATCCGCCACGCGCGGTCCGTGAACGCCAAGGCGCGCGGACGCAAGGGCGCCGTCGAGGGTCCTGACGCGCTCGCGGCGGCCGCCCCCTCGGGCCGCAATCGGATCATTTGGGACGCCCAGGGCTCGTGGGAGATCACCGGCATCCCGCGCGTCCGCGACGAGGACGACGGCCCGACCGGCGATCCCGCGGTCGACGAGGCATTCGACGGCTTCGGCGACACCTTCGAGTTCTGGCAGGAGGCGTTCAGCCGCGACTCGATCGACAACGAGAACATGCCGCTGCGCGGCGTCGTCCACTTCGGCGAGGAGTACCCGAACGCGTTCTGGGACGGCCGCCGGATGGTGTTCGGGGACGGCGACAACGAGATCTTCCTGCGCTTCACGAAGTCGCTCGACGTGATCGGCCACGAGCTCGGTCACGGCGTGATCGAGGACGAGGCCGGGCTCGAGTACTGGGGCCAGTCCGGCGCGCTCAACGAGCACTTCGCCGACGTCGCGGGCGTGATGGTCAAGCAGCGCAAGCTCAACCAGACCGCCGACCAGGCCGACTGGCTGATTGGCGCCGAACTGCGCGGCGACGAGTTCGACGGCGACGCCCTGCGCTCGATGAAGGCGCCAGGCACGGCGTACGACGACGCCTGCCTCGGCAAGGACCCCCAGCCCGACCACTGGCGCGACTACGTGCGCACGTTCGAGGACAACGGCGGCGTCCACATCAACTCGGGGATCGCCAACAAGGCGTTCTACCTGCTCGCGACGAACCTGGGCGGCAAGTCCTGGCACGCGCCGGGGCACATCTGGTACGACGCCCTGCGCAGCCCCCAGCTCACGACGACCGCGACGTTCCGGCAGTTCGCACGGATCACCCACCGCGCGGCACGCCAGCGCTTCGGCGTGGGGTCCGATCAGGCGAAGGCCGTGCGCGAGGCCTGGGCCGAGGTGGGCGTGCGTTGGGAATGAGGATCGAGCTGCGCCAGCAGGGTGGGTTCGCGGGTCTCCGCCGCCCTCCGGTCGTGGTCGAGACCGAGGATCTCGAGCCGGGCGTGGCACGTGAGCTGGAGACGCTGGCGGCCGGCCTTCCGGCCGGGGGCCCGCCGGCCCGCGGTGCCGACCTGATGCGTTACGACGTCCTGGTCGACGACGCGAGCGGGAGCCGCAGCGCGACGTTCTTCGAGCCGGACGTGCCCGCGGAGGTGCGCGAGCTGCTACGCCTCGCCCGTGACGCCGGCCGGCGCCAGGCGTAGCTCCGGCGGCACGTCGGCGACCGTCTCGAAGTGCTCGCCGACCGCCGTGATGGCCAGCAGCCGCTGCACCGCCACGCCGCCGCGGACGAGAAGCAGCCGGCGATGTTCGCGCCGCGCGCGCCGGCGCGCCGCGAGCAGCCGCGCGAGGCCGCAGGAGTCCAGGAACGAGAGCCCGCGCAGGTCGAGCACGAGGCAGGATGGCCGCTCCCCCTCCACTCGGCGCAGCTCTTCGTCGAACGTATAGGCGTGCTCCAGATCGAGCTCGCCGCGGAGCGCCACACGCACCGCGTCACCTGCCAGCGGCTCGATGGTCAGCCCGAAGCCTCGCATCGATTTCCCTTCCCCTCTGTTCGTGTGCTGACACACGGTACCCGCTCTGGGCGGGTCTACACCGCCGGTGCGCCAACTTGCCGGCGCACCCGGCGCCCGCCGGGGGCGAGCACCGCCAAGAAGGCTTCCACGACCTGCGGATCGAACTGCGTGCCCGAACCGGCGCGCAGCTCGGCCTGCGCCGCGTCGTGCCCGAGCGCCGCCCGGTAGGCGCGGTCGGCGGTCATCGCCTCGTAGGCGTCGGCCACGGCGAGGATCCGTGCCTCGAGCGGGATCTCCGCGCCGGCCATGCCATGGGGGTAGCCGCGGCCGTCGATCCGCTCGTGGTGCGCGAGCACCCAGCCGCTGATGTCACGCAGGTTCGCGTGGTCGAGGATCCGAGCCCCGAGCTCGGGGTGGCGGCGCATCTCGGCCCACTCGTCGTCGTTCAGCGGACCGGGCTTCTTGAGCACGGCGTCGGCCACGCCGAGCTTGCCGATGTCGTGCAGCACGCCGGCGGCGCGGATCCGCTCGACCCGCTCGTCGCTCAGGCCGAGCGTGCGCGCGATCCCCTCGGCGTAGCGGCCGACGGTCTGCGAGTGGCGGGCGGTGCCGACGTCGCGCAGGTCGAGCGTCTCGGCGAGCAGCATGGCGGCCGCGAGCTGCTCGCGCGCGGCGCCGCCTGCATCCTCGAGCGTGCCCAGCAGCGGCTCGAGCGTCTCGGCGTGGTAGGCGACGCAGCGGTCGCGGCCGAGCCGCTTGGCGCCGAACACCGCGCGCATCGCGGCGCGCAGCAGCAGCGAAGCCGTCTCGGCCTCGGGGCCGCTGACGGCGACGCCGACCGAGGTGGTGACGGGCCACGGGAAGTCGTCGAACACCCGCGCGACGGCGGCGCGGATGTGTTCGCCGGGGGCCAGCGCTGCGTCCTCGCCGCAGCCGGGGAGGACGACCGCGAACTCCTCGCCGCCCAGCCGGGCCGCGTGCCCGCCGCTCTCGGCCAGCACGCCGGCGAAGCGGCGCAGCGCCTCGTCGCCCTGCACGTAGCCGAGCGCGTCGTTGACGCGCTTGAAGTTGTCGAGGTCGCACACCATGACGGCGACCGTGCCGGTGCGGGCGATCTCGGCGTCGATGTGCTCCTGGAGGCCGCGGCGGTTGCGAAGCCCCGTCAGCGGGTCGTGCTCGGCCAGGTGGCGCATCAGCTCGAGCTGGCGCGCCGACTCGACCGCGCTCATCGCGTGGTTGGCGAACGCCCGCAGCGCTTGCAGCATCTCGGCAGTCGGCAGCAGGCGGTCGCGCGGGTCGTCGACCCAGACGGCGCCCTCGAGCCGGCCCTCGCGATCGCGCAGCGGCACGAGCAGCACGTGGTTGTCCCATGCGCGGGCGCCGCGCCCGTTGAGGCGGCTGAAGGAGGCGCCGTGCAGCGACGGGTCGACGCGGGCATGCGCGTCCTCGCGCTCGATCAGCACCACCCCGTCGCGCTCGAGCGAGGCGTCGAGCAGCGGCGCGACCGACGCGCGCGGGACGGTGCTGAGGCGGGCGAGCTCGTCGTCGGTCATGCCGACGGTGGAGCGCATCGTGAGCATTCCCGTCTGCTCGGCCTCGAGCGACACGCAGACCTTCTCGAAGCCGAGCGCGTCACGGACGCCGACGCACACGGCGTCGAGCATCTCGTCGATCGTGCGCCGCTCCGCGAGCGAGGCGGTGAGCCGCAGCAGGTGGTCGACGGCAGCGCGCTGGCGCTCGGCGGCGGCGGCGTCCTGCGCGTGCTCGAGCGCGAGCGCCGCGTGCTGGGCGACGCCGACCACGAGGTCGAGCTGCTCGTCGCTCGGGCGGCGCCGGTCCGCCGGCTCGTCGACCGACAGGATGCCGAGGATCTCGCCCGCGGCCGAGCGCAGCGGCACGAACAGCGCATCCTCCGGATGCCAGTCGTCGGCGGCGGCGTCGGGCCTGGCGGCCGGGATGTAGGACGTCAGGCGGTCCTGGCTCCAGTCGAAGGCGCCGTGCTCGATCAGGTAGGCGCCGCGGCGCTCGAAGCGTGGATCGAGGAGCGGTTCCCAGTCGGCGACCGAGGACGTCTGGCCGAGCAGCACCTCGCGGGCCTCGTCGCTGCCCTCGACGACGACGGTCTCGAAGTCGTCCCACGCCGGCCGGTGCAGGTTGACGACCACCGCGCCGAAGCCGAGGCAGGCCTGCATCGTGCGCGCCACGGCGCGCAGCACGGGCTCGATCTCGTAGGCGGTCCGCTCCATCCATCGTGTTATCGGCTCGGTCGGGCATGATCGACAGCGTGGAGGGACGTGAAAGGGCGCGATCCGCGCGTCGGCGGGTCCAGGTTCGTCGCCGCCGCACCGCCGTGGCGGCAGCTGCTGCGATCGCGCTGATCGCCGGGCTGGCGGTCGGCTCACGCGGCGACGACGCCCCGCGGCCGGCCGGCGAGGAGCCGTCGCCGGCGCCGGAGGAGGCGCCCGAGAAGGCGGTCGAGCGGCTCACGCTCGAGCAGCAGGTGGGCCGGATGGTGATCCTGCGCTTCGCGGGGACCGAGGCGCCCGGCTACGTGATCCGCGCGCTGCGCGAGGGCCGCGCGGCGGGCGCGATCCTGTTCCGCGACAACGTCACCGATCCGGTCCAGTTGCGCGCGCTCACCCGCAGCCTGCGCCGCGCCGCGCCGGGCGTGCTCGTGTGCGTCGACCAGGAGGGCGGGCCGATCCGGACCGTGCCGTGGGCGGAGCCCGAGCGGGCGCCGCCCGCGCAGCAGGCGTTCGGCGCCGTGCGCGAGGACTCGCTCGCCGCCGGCCGCGACCTGCGCGACCTCGGCATCAACGTCACGCTCGGCCCGGTCGCCGACATCCCGACCGAGGGCTCGGTGATGACCAACCGCGCGTTCACGTCCGAGCCCGCGGCGGCGGCCGCGGCCGTCGCCGAGTCGGTCGCCGGCTGGCACGAGGCGGACGTGGCGACGACGGTCAAGCACTTCCCCGGCCTCGGCGGCGCGACGGTCAACACCGACGACGGCTCGGCGACGGTCGAGCGGTCCCACAGGGAGCAGACCCAGGACCTCGCGCCGTTCGCGTACGCGATCACCGAAGGCACCGAGTTCATCATGGCCTCGCACGCCGTCTACCCCGCGCTCGACCGGGAGCGGATCGCCTCGCAGTCGCCGGCCGTGATCGACGGGCTGCTGCGCGAGGAGCTCGGCTACGACGGCGTGGTGATGACCGACTCCCTCGAGGCGGCCGCCGTGCAGGCGGTGGCGGACGTCGAGGAGGCGGCCGTGGCGTCGGCGGAGGCGGGCGTCGACGTGATCCTCACCACCGGCCGCGGCTCCTACACGCGCGTCTACCGCGCGCTGCTCGCGCGGGCGCGCGAGGACGCCGGCTTCCGCGAGCGGGTGCGCGTATCCGCAGCCCGCGTGCTCGCCGCGCAATCATCTCT
>JBKOYW010000154.1:0-4636 GCA_046744275.1 Actinomycetota bacterium | reverse complement strand
GACAGCGTCGCCGGCAGCCGCTCGACCGCGGCGCGCTCGCGGGGCGGCACGTCGGCGGCCAGCACGAGCGGCCCGCTGGCGCCCGGCCCGAAGCCTCGTGTCACCAGCTCGTACGCCTCGCGCGTCGTCGTGCCGGCGGGGTCGTTGCCCTGGTCGGGAAACGCGATCCGCAGCCCGGTCACCGGCGACGCGAGCGCGACGAGTACCGACACGCCCGCCGCCAGCGCGACCCACGGCCGCCGCTGCACGGCACGGCTCCAGCGCGCGGCGGGCGAACCCGTGCTCTCGGCCGGCGCCCGCCCCGCGAACGGCACACGCAGCCGGTTCACGCGCTCGCGCGCGAAGCCGAGCAACGCCGGCAACAGCGTGATCGCCGCCGCCATCACGACCAGGACGGCGAGGATCGCCGAAAGCGCGACGCCGTACAGGTAGGGGAGACCGACCACGAACAGCCCGAGCAGCGAGATCACGACCGTCACGCCGGCGACCAGCACACTGCGCCCGGCGGTCGACACGGCCTCGACGGTCGCCGCCCGAGCGTCGAGCCCGCGCGCCAGGCCGGCGCGGAAGCGCGTGAGGATCAGCAGCGCGTAGTCGATCCCCACGCCGATCCCGATCATCGCCGCCACCGAGGATGCCCAGTCCGGCGTGTCCACGACCGCCGCGAGCGCGCCGATCAGCGCCGAGGAGATGCCGAGCCCGAACAGCGCGGTGGCGATCGGCAGGCCGGAGGCGACGATGCTGCCGAACGTGAACAGCAGGACGAGCGCGGCGATCGCGAAGCCGATCGTCTCGGAGGAGATCTCACCGCGCTGCGCGTTGCCGATCGCCTGCCCGCCGAGCTCGACGCGCAGCCCGTCGCCGCTGCGCTGCTCGCCCATCTCGATCAGCCGCTCTCCGGTCTTCAGCGGCACCGCGCCGGGTGTCATGGTCAGCGGCAGCCGCGCGACCGCGATCGTGCCGTCGCGCGATACCTCGGCCCCCGCCGCCGGCACCGGATCGCCGACGCCCTCGAGCGCCGCGGCGTCGCGTAGGAAGGCGTCCATCCGCTCCCGCACCGCCGGCGCCTGCGCGCCCGCGCCGGCCTGCCAGACGACGTCGACCGAATTCGCCGACCGCTCGGGGAAGCGGTCGTCAAGGAGGTCGACCGCGGCCTTGGACTCCGATCCGGGTGTCGAGTAGTCGGCCGACCACTCGCCGCGCAGCGCGCTCCCAGCGGCGATGATCGCCACGAGCGCGACGACCCATCCGGCGAGTACGAGCCGGCGGCGTCGGAAGGTGAAGTCGGCGAGCCGGGGGAGCATGAAGCGTGCCTCCTTGAGTTGCTACCGCAAGAGTTGACTCTGCAATGGTTGCGGCAGGAACCCTGACAGCGCACGGTTGATCTGTCAACCCTTTCCTCTACAATCGCCGGCGCGATGCTCGGAGACACCCGCTGGCTCGCCTGGTACGCCCTGGCGAAGATGAACGTGCGGCTGATGGAGCGCCTGTCCGACGAGCTGGAGCGCCAGACCGGCTTGCCCGGCGCGTGGTGCGAGGTGCTCGCCAACCTGAAGGCGGGTCCCGTGCGCATGAACGAGCTCGCCGACGAGCTGATCCTCTCGCGCGGCGGGGCCACGCGGCTTGTGGCGCGGATGGAGGAGGCCGGCCTGGTGGCGCGCGAGACCCCGCCGTCCGACCGCCGCGCCACGTTTGCGGTGATCACCGACAAGGGGAGGGGCGCACTCGAGCGCTCGCTCCCTGTGCACCTCGAGCTCGTCGAGCAGTTCTTCGGCCGCCACCTCGAGGCCGGCGAGGCCGAGGCCCTGCTGCGCGTCGCCGCACGCGTCTCCGAGGCGCACGGCTGGCCGGCCAAGATGGCCGGCTAGCGGCGCGCGGCCACGAACCAGGCGCCGTCCATCAGGACCTCGCCGCCGCCCAACTCGGCGACCAGCTGGGACGCCGTCAGGTGCCGCTTGAAGATGCGGTGGCGGGAGCCGTCGTCGAGGATGCGCTCCTGCCAGCCCTCGAGCTCGACCCCGGGCCGCGGCGCGGAGTCGACCACCACGAGCTCGTCCGCCACGCGCGCGGCCTCGGCCAGGAACCGCTCCCGCTCGGCCGGCGCGAGGTGCCCGTAGAAGTGGCCGGTGAACACGCGGTCGAACGCGCCGTCCGCGAACGGCAGCGCCAGCGCGTCGCCGATGATCGCGACGCCGTCCGGCAGCCGGGACTGCGCGATCGCGATCATCGCGGCGCTCTGGTCGAGCCCGACGACGGCGCCGCGCAGGTGACGGGTGAGAAACCCGGTCCCGCACGCGACGTCCAGCGTCCGGGCGGGCGGGAGCTCGGCGATGAGCCGGACGACCTGCGCGACCTCCTCGTCCCAGCCCGGGCGGTCGAGATCCCCGTACCGTCCTGCCCCGTCCCACCAGGCGTCGTACTCGCCGGCGCGAGCGCTGTAGTAGGCGTGGGTGGCGGGGTCGCGGGCGAAGCTCACGCGCCGTCCGCCGGGTCGACGATGCCCTCCTCGAGCCAGCGGAAGCGGCCGCCGAGCACGCCCTGGGCGAGAGCGTAGGCGTCGGTGTCGTCGTTGGAGAACAGGGCGTCGAACAGGACATCGGTGCGCCGGCGCGCCTGGCGGCAGAACAGGTCGGCCAGCTCGGTCGCCTCCGCCGATCGCGCCGGATGCTCGCGCCGCAGCGTGTCGGCATAGACGACCGCGGAGGAGATCGCGAACAGCTCGGCGCCGATGTCGACGATCCGGCCCAGCACCGCCTGGCGCTTCTCCAACCGAGCCTGCCAGCGGCCCATCGCGTAGAACGTCGAGCGGGCGAGCCGACGCGCGGCGCGCTCCACGAATCGCAGGTGCTCCGCCAGCGGGCCGAACTCGTCGAACGCGTTCGGCTTGAGGCCCTCGCCGACCGCCAGCTTCGGCAGCCAGCGGGCGTAGAACGCGCCGGCGGCGACCGCCCATCGCGCCTTCGCCCGCAGGTCTCCCTCGCCCTCGAGCAGCTCGCCGGCGACCTGGAGGTGCTGGTCGACCGCCTCGCGCGCGATCAGCAGGTGCATGATCTCCGTCGAGCCCTCGAAGATGCGGTTGATGCGCATGTCGCGCATCGCCTGCTCGACCGGAATCGGCCTTTCGCCGCGGGCCCGCAGCGACTCGGCGGTCTCGTAGCCGCGCCCGCCGCGCACCTGCATCAGCTCGTCGACCACCTGCCAGCCGAGCTCGGACGCGTAGAGCTTGGCGATGGCCGCCTCGATCCGGACGTCGTTGCGCTTGTCGTCGGCCATCCGCGACGAGACGTCGAGCATCGCCTCGAGCCCGAATGCGCTGGCGGCGATGAACGCGATCTTCTGCGCCACCGCGTCGTGCTTGCCGACCGGCTGGCCCCACTGGACGCGCTCACCGGCCCACTCTCGCGCGACCTTCGTCGCCCACTTCGACGTGCCGACGCAGATCGCGGGCAGCGCGAGCCGGCCGGTGTTGAGGGTCGTGAGCGCGACCTTCAGGCCCTGGCCCTCGCGCGCGATGACGTTCTCGCGCGGCACGAACACGTCCTCGAAGCGGGTGACGGAGTTCTCGATCCCGCGCAGGCCCATGAACGCGTTGCGATGCTCGACCGTGACGCCGTCGGAGTCGTACGGGAGCACGAACGCGGTGATCCCCTTGCCGGGCACCTTGGCCATCACCACGACGATGTCGGCGATCGCGCCGTTGGTGGCCCACAGCTTGACCCCGTTGAGCCGGTACCCGCCGTCGACCGGCTCGGCCGTCGCGCCCAGCCGCGCCGGGTCCGAGCCGACGTCCGGCTCGGTGAGCAGGAACGCCGAGATGTGGTCGCGGGCGACGAGCGGCAGCCAGCGCCGCTTCTGCTCCTCGGTGCCGAACAGCAGCAGCGGCTCGGCGACGCCGATCGACTGGTGCGCCGACAGCAGCGTCGACAGCGACGCGTGCATCGAGCCGGCGAGCGCCAGCGCGCGGTTGTAGTAGACCTGCGACAGCCCGAGCCCGCCGTACTCCTCCGGCACCTTCATCCCGAGCGCGCCGAGCTCCTTCAGGCCGTCGATCACCGCCTCGGGGATCTTCGCGTCGCGCTCGATCTGCAGCGGGTCGACCCGCTCGGACAGGAACGCGCGCAGGCGCTCGAGGAACGCCTCGCCCCGCTCAGCCATGGCCGGATCGGCGGCCGGCTGAGGATGGATCAGATCGATGCGCAGGTTGCCGAGGAAGAGCTCCTTGCCGAAGCTCGGGAGCTTCCACTCAGTCTCGCGGATGGCCTCGGCGACCTGCTTGGACTGCTCGTACGACGGATTCGCGGACATGCCTGGACGGTACCGCTAGGCTTGGCCGTGGACCGTGCTAGGCGGGGAGGTAGCGGTGCCCTGTCGCTCGCAATCCGCTCTAGCGAGGCCGAATCCCCTCTCGAGGGGCCCGGCCTGCGGGGTCAGCGCGCCGGCACCGGTGTCGATGGCCCGGGAGGTCCCGCGCGACGTCGGCCCGTGAACCTGGTCAGGTCCGGAAGGAAGCAGCCTTAAGCGGTCCCCGGCGGGCGCGACGGGATTTCCGGTGCCGGAGCCGGCACACGGCGATCGCGCCCGCAGAACCGTCTCGAAGGAGGGTGCACGGTCCACTACGCGCCCGTGGCGAACCGCA
>JBKOYW010000439.1:0-5930 GCA_046744275.1 Actinomycetota bacterium | reverse complement strand
ACGGTCACGACGCTCAACCCGCAGCTGCGCTTCTACGGCCCGTACGTGACGGTCTGCAACTCGTTCACGACGTTCTTCACCTACCTCGCCGAGCACTTCTCCGAGCCCGACACCACCGGCTCCGCCCAGCGCGCGCTGGTCAACACGACGGGCCGGCAGGAGGACTCGCTGGGGTCGATGGGCGCCGACGAGCCCGCCAACGGCGAGGGCGTGATCGAGGGCACGCCGCAGTACGCGCAGGACCAGCCGTACGGCGCCGCCGTCGCGCCCGACGGGCGCGCCGACTGCGAGGCCGGGCAGCGCGGCTTCGTCGAGCGCCAGGCGCGCTTCTTCCCCGGGAAGTACAAGATCGCGCGCGACGCGCGCTCGCCCGGCCTGCAGGGGACCACGTTCACGGGCCGCGAGCGCGTCCCGAAGGGCCAGACCTTCACGGCGGAGCCCGAGACCGGCCCGTACGCCGACCTGCCGCACTCGGAGCACCCATGAGCAGCCGCTCGAACACCACGATCGGCCTGATCGCGCTCGCCGTGCTGGCCGTGCTCGTGTTCTTCGGCTGGACGAAGGAGATCCCGCTGCAGCCGCACTACGAGGTACGCGCGGCGTTCGCCACCTCGAACAACCTGCGCCCAGGGTCGCCGGTCCGGATCGCGGGCGTCGAGGTCGGCAAGGTCACCAAGGTCGAGCGCAACGACGGCGGCGCGCTGGTGACGATGCGCATCGAGGACGAGGGGCGCCCGGTGCACGAGGACGCGACCGCCAAGATCCGGCCGCGGATCTTCCTCGAGGGCAACTTCTTCGTCGACCTGACGGCCGGCTCGCCGTCGGCCCCGGAGCTCGACGACGGCGCGACGATCCCGGTCCAGCAGACCGCGACGCCGGTCCAGCTCGACGAGGTCCTGACCGCGCTGCAGTCAGACACGCGCGAGGACCTCAAGATCCTGCTGCGCGAGTACGGCAAAGCCCTCCAGGGCGCCGGGGCGCGCGGCTTCAACCGCTCGATCCCGTACTGGAAGCCCGCCTATCGCGACTCGGCGATCGTGGCCGAGGCGATGCAGGGCGAGACCGGCCACGACCTGTCCGGCTACGTCAAGAATGCCGGCGCCACCGCCGCCGCGCTCGACCGCAACCGCGAGCAGCTCAAGTCGCTGGTCACCGACTTCCACGTCACGGCTGCCGCGTTCGCGCGCGAGGAGTCCAACCTGCGGACGGCGCTCGGCGAGCTGCCGCGCACGCTGCGCGCGTCGATGCCCGCGCTCGCCGCGCTCAACGAGTCGTTCCCGCCGCTGCGCGCGCTCGCCACCGAGCTGCGGCCGGGCGTGCAGAACTCCGAGGAGACGCTCGACGTCTCGCTGCCGTTCGTGCGCGAGCTGCGCGGCCTCGTCTCCGAGGCCGAGCTGCGCGGGTTGGCCGCCGACCTGCGCCCGACGGTGCCCGACCTCGCTGCGCTCGTCGATCGCAGTGTGCCGCTCTACCGCCAGGTCCGGCGCGCGGCGAGCTGCGAGACCGAGGTCATCCACCCGTGGTCGATGGACACGGTGCAGGACAAGCAGTTCCCGTCCCAGGGCAAGGTCTACGAGGAGGCGCCGAAGCCGCTGCCCGGTCTCGCCGGCGAGAGTCGCTCCGGTGACGCGAACGGCCAGTGGTTCCGCGTGCTGGCCGCGGGCGGCAAGAACCTCGTCACCTTCAAGCCCGGCGTGTTCGCCACCACGCCGGAGCCGCTGCTCGGCGCCAACCCGCCGCGCCCGCAGAAGCGCCCGCCGCTGAACGCCGACACGCCGTGCGAGACGCAGGAGCCGCCGGACCTGCGCTCGGACCCGGCACCCCCGCCGGAGCAGCGGACCGTCGACACGAGCTCGGCCGCGTTCAAGACGCGGTACGTCAAGGCGCGCGGCGAAGCGGTCGACTGGCTGCGCACGCAGCTCAAGGCCGAGGGCCTCGAGGACCTGCTGAAGGTGGCAGACGAGGACGTGAGCAAGCAGCTCGTGGAGAAGCTGCCGTGACCGCGATCCGCAAGCACGCCAAGGAGGCGCTCGCCGTGCTCGGCCTGATCGCCGTCGCGGCCGCTGTCTCGCTCTACATCCTCGACGCCCAGCGGATGCGCTTCCCGTGGGAGGACGCGCCGCTACGGCTGAAGGCCGAGTTCTCGACCGCGCAGGCCGTGACCGCCGGCCAGGGCCAGACCGTGCGCGTGTCGGGCGTGCGGATCGGGGACATCGGCGAGGTCGAGCTGGTGAACGGCAAGGCGGTCGTCGAGATGGTCATCGACCCCGAGTACGAGGGGATGATCCGCACCGACGCCACCGCGCTGCTGCGCCCGAAGACCGGGCTCAAGGACATGTTCATCGACCTCGAGCCGGGGTCCGACGAGGCGCCGGCGGCCAAGGTCGGCTTCACGGTCCCGATCTCGGCGACGGCGCCGGACGTCAACCCGGACGAGATCCTCGCCGAGCTCGACGCCGACACGCGCGACTACCTGCGGCTGCTGATCAGCGACGCCGGGCGCGGCCTCGAGGGCCGCGGGCTCGACCTGCGCGAGCTGCTGCGGCGGTTCGAGCCCACCCACCGCGACCTCGCGCGCGTGAACAGCGCGGTGGCGGAGCGGCGCACGAACCTGCGGCACCTGATCCGGTCGCTGAACACCCTGAACGCCGAGCTCGCGTCGCGCGACGCCGACCTCGCCGGGCTGGTCGACTCCTCCGCCGCGGTCATGCGGCAGTTCGCCGCCGAGGAGGCGAACGTGTCGGACGCTGTGGCAGAGCTGCCGGGCGCGCTGCAGGAGACCACCGGCACGATGGCCAAGCTCCAGCGCTACAGCACGCTGCTCGGCCCGACCGCCGAGAAGCTGCGGCCGGCGGCGCGCGCGCTCGCGCCCGCCAACGACGCCCTCCGGCCGCTCGCCCGCGAGACGACGCCGCTGCTGCGCGACGACATCCGGCCGTTCGTACGCGAGGCGCGCCCGGTCGTGCGCGACCTCAAGCCGGCCGCGAGCAACCTGGCGGAGGCGACGCCGGCGCTCACGCGCTCGTTCATGCGCCTCAACCACTTCCTCAACCTGCTCACCCACAACCCGAACGGCCGCGAGGACCCGGGCAACGCCGCGCGCCAGGAGGGCTACCTGTTCTGGGTCGCGTGGGCGCAGCACATGGCCACGCAGCTCTTCTCCAGCTCGGACGCGCACGGAACGTTCCGCCCGGTCACGATCGCCGCGCCCTGCGCCACGATCGAGCAGCTGGTCAAGGAGGAGCCGGAGATGGAGTTCCTCTCGATGCTGACCCCGATCCTCACCGACTCCCAGGCCTGCGCCACCGGGTAGATGCAGAAGTCCGCGCCCTCCCTTCCCAAGATCCTCACGATGGTCGTGTTCGCGCTGTCGTGCTTCGGGCTGCTGCTGTTCCTGTGGATCTCGTTCGGCGGCGCGATCCCGCTCAAGCCGCAGGGCTACCGCGTGCAGGTGGCCTTCCCGGAGGCGACGACGCTCGCGACGGAGGCGGACGTGCGGATCGCCGGCGTGTCCGTCGGCAAGGTCCGCTCGCTCGAGGTCGACGGCGACCGCAACCGGACCGTGGCGACAATCGAGCTCGACCGCGAGTTCGCGCCGCTGCACAGCGACACGCGCGCGATGCTGCGGCAGAAGACGCTGCTGGGGGAGACCTACGTCGAGCTGGCGCCCGGACGCTCGAAGAAGATGCTGCCCGAGGGCGGGCGGCTGGCCGACGCGCAGGTGGCCGAGACCGTCCAGCTCGACGAGATCTTCGACTCGCTCGACCCGCAGACGCGCAAGGCGTTCCGCGGCTGGCAGCAGGACCTCGCGCAGGGCATCGAGGGCCGCGGGCGCGACTTCAATGACGCGCTCGGCACGCTCCCGGGCTTCGCCGCCGACGGCGCCGATGTGCTCCGCGTGCTCGACTCCCAGGAGGAGGCGCTTCAGCGGCTGGTCAAGAACACCGGCGTCACGTTCGCGGCGCTGACCGAGAACGAGCAGCAGCTGCAGACGCTGATCACCTCGTCCAAGCGCACGTTCGACGCGACCGCCTCGCGCAACGACGCGCTGGCCGAGACCGTACGGATCTTCCCGACCTTCCTCGACGAGTCGAAGGCGACGCTGGCGCGGCTGGAGAGCTTCTCGACCGACACGCGGCCGCTCGTGCAGGATCTGCGGCCGGTCGCGCAGGACCTGAAGCCGACGCTCGCCGACCTACATGCCGTCGCGCCCGACCTCGAGCGCTTCTTCCGCGACCTCGATCCGCTGATCGACGCGTCGAAGACGGGCCTGCCGGCCGCGCGCGAGACGCTCGACGGCGCCAAGCCGCTGCTCGACCGCATGCACCCGTTCCTGGGCCAGCTCAACCCGATGCTCCAGTACCTCGAGATGTCGCAGCTGCAGGTCTCCGACTTCATCTCCTACGGTGCTGCCGCGCTGGCCGACACGACGGCGTCGCCGGGCGGGGGCGTGGGGCACTACCTGCGGCAGTTCGGGCCGACCGGCGCCGAGAGTGCGGCGATCTACCCCGAGCGGCTGCGCACCAACCGCGGGCAGACGTACGTCGGCCCGGAGCACCTGTTCGGGCCCGAGGCGATGACGTACCTGATGTCGCCGTCGTCGGACTGCAAGAACGCCGGCGGCGAGACGAAGCCGTCGGACGGCACCCCGGGCTGCTGGAAGGCGCCGCCGCAGGAGTTCGGCGGTCGCATCCAGGGCGACTTCCCGCACATCGAGGCGGCGGACTACACCAAGCCGCGCGACTGAGTGGGGGCCCCGCTCAACGGGTCATTCCGTGTGGAGCGATGTCCCGTTGGGCACCCCTAGGCCGCGGCGCGGCGCGCGGCGGCGGTGGTGAAGCCGGAGAGGATCGCGTCGGCGAGGCTGCGGTTGCCGCTGAACGACAGCTCGTCGGAAGAGCCGCCGGGACCGAGCGCGCGCACCCAGCCGGCCTTCGTGCCGCTGACCGTGGCGGCCGCGGCGGTGTCGGACTCGCCCTCGGCGATCTCCACGCGCCCGCGCGAGGCGGTCAGCCGGTAGCGGCGCTCGGGCGACTCCTCGCCCTCGCCCTCGACGATCAGCTCGACTGTGCCCTCGACGCCCGGCGGCGGCTCCATCAGGCCGGGGGCGAGGCGGAAGACGGCGCCGACGTTGATCTCCTCCCCGGGGCGCGGCGCGCTCCAGGTCCAGTCGTATCCCCAGCGCGCGAGCGCGCCGACAACCGGCATCAGCTCGCGCGAGCGCTCGGTCAGCTCGTAGTCCACCCGCGGCGGCACCTCGCGGTAGCGCTGGCGGGTGAGCAGGCCGTCGGCCACCATCCGGTTCAGCCGCGAGCGCAGCTGCTCGGTCGAGATGCCGGGCAGCACGCGCTGGAGCTCGACGAAGCGGCGCGGGCCTGCCGCGAGGTCACGGATGATCAGCAGCGTCCACTTGTCTCCGACCAGGTCGAGAGCGCGTGCGTCGGGTGACCACTGGTCGTAGGGATGGCGCTTGGGGGGAGGGACGTTGGGGATGATCTGCCTCTGCCGGTCAGTTTTGCTGGAGCATACTCTGGTTAATAGCGCGGGGTTTTCATACCGTGGACATTCGACCTAAGGTCCGCACCCGGACACCTCGATTCGCCGGCCCGCGCAAGTTTTCCTCCTAGCGGCCGTTCATACCGGAAGACAGGCGCTCGCGGGCGCCAAAAGACGGGATTTCCGGAAGATCGAGGACAGGGACATGGGCGAGCTCATCAGACTCGCGGACCGCCGCCAAGCGCGCCGGCCGCGCGCGCCGCAGCGGGCGCTGCCCGGGCGCGCGCCGTTCCTGTTCGACCTCGCGTGCCCGTTCACGTACCTCGCCGCCGAGCGCGTCGAGCGCGTGTTCGACGACGTCGTCTGGACCGCCGCGTCGGTGACGGCGCTGCGGCGCGGGTCGCTGGCCGAGCACGCGCTGGCCTCCGTGAAGG
>JBKOYW010000268.1:0-3703 GCA_046744275.1 Actinomycetota bacterium | reverse complement strand
GTCGGTGTTCGGGGCCTTCGCCCTGAGCACCGAGCTGATCCTCAAGCTCATCGGGGTCGGACTGGCCTCGGCGATCCTCATCGACGGCATCCTCATCCGCATGGTGCTCCTGCCCGCCGTGATGCACCTGCTCGGCGAGCGTGCCTGGTGGAGGCGCGGCGGCAAGGCGGACCCGCGACTTAGTGAGGACACCGCCCACGAGGCGCTGCTCACATGATCGAAGCCCACCAGCTGACCAAGCGCTACGGCGACAAGACCGCCGTCGAGGATCTCAGCGTCACCGTCCGCCCCATCTGTCGCAGTGTCCCCGGCCGGTGGCGCCGCCTATAGGGACCGCGCCGCGTCGTCGGTTCGTAGCGTGGGCCGCGCTCGCTCCAGCGAGACTGCGATGGCTGAGACGGCAAGCGGTGGCGGCCCCAAGATGGTCGCACGACGTCGTGCGGCTGCTGATCGAACGGGCCACCAGGAGACGGTTAGCCGCCCCCACTGAATGCATGGGAGGATGGTCGCGTCATGCTCGGCCCCGTTCGTGACGAGGCTGCGCCTTTGCTCGGCCGCGCCCAGGAGCAGAGCCTCCTGACGTCACTCCTGGACGGGGTTGGAGACCGCGGGCAGGCGCTCGTGCTTCGCGGCGAGCCGGGCATCGGCAAGTCACGGCTGTTGTCTGTCGCTGCGCAGACGGCGCGCGACCGTGGGATGACGGTGCTCACGGCAACGGGCGTGCAGTCAGAGGCGCATCTGCCGTTTGCCGGGCTGCATCAGCTGCTCCGTCCCATACGCGAGCATGCTGTCGAGCTGCCTGCTATCCAGCGGGACGCGCTCGACGCCGCGTTCGGGCTGACGCGCGAGGTGGCGCCTGAGCCATACCGGATCGCAATGGCCTCGCTCGACCTCGTCGCGGACGTCGCTAACGATGCCCCGCTGTTGATCGTCGTCGAGGATGCTCATTGGCTCGACTCACCGACGGCAGACGTGCTCGCGTTTGTTGCTCGGCGAATCGAGTCCGACCCGATTGTCCTGCTGGTCGGCGTCCGTGACGGCTACCCTTCGGCGCTCGCCGATGCCGGGCTGGCGGAGCACAGGCTTACCGGCCTCGACGACCCGACGGCCGCGGCCCTGCTCGACGCTGCGGCCCCGGGCCTTCCCCTTGCCGCACGCAGTCGCGTGCTGCGTGAGGCCGGCGGAAACCCGCTGGCGCTCCTCGAGCTGCCAGCGGCGACCGCCCAGCCCGGCGACGAGGAAACGGTGCCCGGCGGCCTCCCGCTGACCGAGCGCCTTGAGCGCGCCTTCGCCGGGCGCGTATCTGATCTGCCCGACGCGACCCGCCTTGTCCTGCTGGTCGCCGCGCTCAGCGACGAGGACACCGCAAACGAGATCCTCCAGGCGGCCAGTGCCGTCGCCCGGACACCGCTGGATCTGGACGCGCTGGAGCCGGCTGTCGAGGCGGCGCTCATCGACCTCGACGTCAACTCCATCCGTTTCCGGCACCCGCTGATCCGCTCCGCGGTCCGGCAGAGCGCGGGCGTGCAGCAGCGCCGGCGTGTGCACGAGGCGCTCGCCGCGACGCTCGACGCCGATCCCGACCGCCGCGTGTGGCACCGGGCCGCACTGATGAGCGGTACGCACGAGGAGCTTGCGAACGAGCTCGAAGAGGCCGGGACGCGCGCCCGGCGCCGAGGCGCCATCGACGTCGGCGTGACTGCGCTGCGGCGGGCGGTGCAGCTCAGCGCCCCCAATCACCGTGCCCGTCGCATGTTCGCCACCGCCGAGCTCGCCTACGAGCGCGGGCGACCGGACATCGCGGTCTCGATGCTGCGCGAGATCGAGCGCCGGGATCTCGAGCCCCTGGAGGTCGCGCGAGCGCGCTTCCTCAGCGAGCTCGTGGATGCGCGTGCCCTGGCGGATCGCTCGCGAGTGACGGGTCTGATCGCCACCGCCGAGCGGGCCGGCGCGGAGGGCGATCGGGAGCTGCACCACAACCTGCTCTGGATCGCCGCTGCGCGGACGTGGTGGGCGAGCCCGGGTCCGGAGATCCAGCAGCTGATAGTGGACGCCGCCGATCGTGCGGGACCGCCCGCCGCCGCGGATCCGCGGCTGGTCTCAATCCATGCGTACGCCGATCCGTACGGCAACGCGCCGAAGGTGCTCGACTGCCTGCGCGATGCCGCCAACAGCGGCGTGACGGGTGCGGAGCCCGCCGGGTACCTCGCTTCGGCCGGAACTGTCACGGGCGCCTTCTACGACAGCCTGGGCTTCTGCGGCTCCGCGATCGAGACCGCCCGGGCGGAAGGGCGCCTCGGTCTCCTGCCCCGGCTGCTGGCGACCCAGGCGATCCTGGCCGTCCGCCTGCCTGACTGGGACGTCGCGATCCCCGCCGCCGAGGAAGCCCGCCGGCTGGCGACCGAGCTGGGCCAGTCCGTCTGGCTCGCCACCGCGGAAACGGCGATCGCGGTGATCGCGGCCTTCCGCGGCGACCCGGCGGCGACAGAGCGTGCGACCGCTCGTGCCGAGCAGATCGCGCTGCCGCTCGGCGCCACCCACATCGTGGCGCTCGCCCAGTCGGGGCCGATCTTGTCGGCGGTGGCGCACGGTCGCCATGACGAGGCGCTCCGGCTCGCCGAGCGGCTGTTCGACTCGCGCGATCCGGCCCACCATCTGCATTTCGCCTGCATGGGCATCGGCGACCTCGCGGAGGCCGCGGCGCTTGCCGGCCGCTCGCAGGCGGGGCGCGAGCGGCTGGCCCAGGTCGAGGCGATGGTGGGCCGCGCACCGGCCGAATGGGTCGCGATCAACCTCCGCCACGCCCGAGCCGTGCTCGCCGACGACGAGCCCGAGGCGGCCGAGCGCTTCGAGGTAGCG
Organism: Actinomycetota bacterium; assembly: GCA_046744275.1. GTDB lineage: Bacteria > Actinomycetota > Thermoleophilia > Solirubrobacterales > Solirubrobacteraceae > DASSUW01. Next base: position 844 of record JBKOYW010000268.1, on the reverse strand, counting down.
CTCGGCGCGGATCTCGATAGCTGGCCGTTCTGGCGCGGGCGGCTCGTGCTCGCCCACGGGCGGTGGCTGCGCCGCCACCGGCGTGTGACGCACTCCCGCGCCCCACTGCGCGAGGCTCGGGACATCTTCGACGCCATCGGCGCATCGAGCTGGGGAGACCACGCACGCTCCGAGCTGCGCGCCTCTGGCGAGCGCAGCCGGCGCCGGGTGCCGGAGGCGCGCGATCAGCTGACCGCGCAGGAGCTGCAGATCGCGCAGCTGGCGGCGGACGGGCTCTCGAATCGGGAGATCGGCCAGCGCCTGTACCTCTCGCACCGCACGATCAGCACGCACCTGTACCGGGTGTTTCCGAAGCTCGGGATCACATCTCGGGGTGAGCTGAGCGCCGCGCTGGCGTCGGGCGCGGAGACGCGTTAGTCGTTCGAAGCGCCGGCCTACGTACGTACGCGAGGCCCGGAAAGTGTCGTCAGCTGACGCACGCGTCCGCAGCGGAGTGCGGCCAGAGTCGCGGATGACCGAACGTCGACCTCATCCGAGGCCGACCAGCGAAAGGAAGGTCATCCATGACTGACGTGCGAAATGTGGTCCTAGTTCACGGGGGCTTCGTCGACGGGTCCGGCTGGCGGGAGGTCTACGACCTCCTGAACGCGGACGGCTTCAACGTGAGCGTCGTGCAGAACCAGACGCTCTCGCTCGAGAGCGACGTCGAGACCACTCGCGACGTGCTGGACCTCCAGGACGGCCCGGCGATCCTCGTCGGCCATTCCTACGGCGGCGTCGTGATCACGGAAGCCGGGGGTCACGACCGCGTGGCCGGCCTCGTCTACATCGCGGCATTCGCGCC
>JBKOYW010000237.1:0-3571 GCA_046744275.1 Actinomycetota bacterium | reverse complement strand
GGACACCGCCGCGGCTCCAGTTCACCGCGCGCAACCTGCTCGTGCTCAGCGGCTTCCTCGCTGCCTCGCTCGCGGCGCTGTACTACCTGCTGCCGCAGCTCGCCGGCCTCAACGACACCTGGCACCGGATCGAGGACGGCAGCCCGTACTGGATGTTCCTGGCGCTCGTCTTCACGGTCGGGATGTTCGGCGGCTACGTGATGATGTTCCGCGGCGTGTTCGTGCGCACGCCGGGCGGCGGGGCGCGGATCGGCTGGACGGAGAGCTACCAGATCACGATGGCGGGGCTGGCGGCGTCGCGGATCTTCGCCGCGGGCGGCGCGGGCGGCCTCGTGCTGACCGCATGGGCGCTGCGACGCGCCGGGATGCGCAAGCGCCTGGTGGCCGACAAGACGCTCTCATTCCTGATCCTCACCTACTTCCCGTACGTCGTCGCGCTGATCGTGTGCGGCCTCGGCCTGCGGATCGGGATCTTCCCCGGCGACGCGCCGTTCGGCCTCACCGTCGTGCCGGCTGCGTTCGCGGCGATCGCGTTGGCCATCGGGCTGTCGATCGCGCTCGTGCCGACCGACCTCCAGAGCCGGCTCGGTCGCTGGGTCGATCGCGGCGGCCGGTTCGCCCGCATCGCCCAGAAGCTCGCCCACCTGCCCGCGTCCGCCTCGGCCGGCATGCGCGACGCGCTCGACCACCTGCGCTCTCGCGACCCGGCGCTGACCGGCGCAATTCTGTTCTGGGGCTTCCAGATCCTCGTCCTGTGGGCGGCGTTCCGGGCATTCGGCGACGCGCCACCCGCCGCGGTGCTGGTCCAGGCCTTCTTCGTCGGGATGCTCGGCAACCTGCTGCCGATGCCGGGGGGCGTCGGCGGCGTCGAGGGCGGCATGATCGCGTCGTTCGTGGCGTTCGGCGTCGACGGCGGCCTCGCCGTCGTGGCGGTGCTCGTCTACCGCGCCTTCACGTTCTGGCTCCCGCTGATCCCGGGCGTCATCGCCTACTTCCAGCTGCGCAAGACGGTGGAGCGCTGGTCGCTAAGCTATACAAAGTGAAGTAAGCCCAATCGACGCCCGGACGGCGGCGTCAACATCAAAACGCCCCCACGGATGGCGGCGTGAGGATTCCGGTTCGGGGGACACTCTGCAAATGGCAATCGAGAACGTGATCATCATCGGAAGCGGACCGGCCGGCTACACCGCCGCGCTGTACACCGCCCGGGCCAATCTGAATCCGCTCGTGATCGAGGGGTGGATGTGGGGCGGCCTGCTCCAGCAGACGACCGAGGTCGAGAACTACCCCGGCTACCCGCAGGGCGTCATGGGGCCGCAGATGATGCAGGACCTCCGCGACCAGGCGGAGCGCTTTGGCGCGCGGTTCGTCACGGAGAACGTCACGAAGCTCGAGCCCGGCGCCGACGGCGAGCCGCACACCGTCTGGGTCGACGAGGACGAGTACAAGGCCCGCGCGGTCGTCCTGGCCATGGGCGCCGAGCACAAGAAGCTCGGCGTGCCCGGCGAGGACGAGCTCGGCGGCCGCGGCGTCTCCTACTGCGCGACCTGCGACGCCGCGTTCTTCAAGGAGCGCGAGACGATCATCGTCGGCGGCGGCGACTCGGCGATGGAGGAGGCGATCTTCCTCGCCAAGTTCTCGTCGAAGGTCACGATCGTGCACCGGCGCGACGAGTTCCGCGCGTCGAAGATCTTGCTCCAGCGCGCGCGCGACAACGAGAACATCGAGTTCCTGACGCCGTACGTGGTGGAGGAGTTCCTGGCCGGCGACGACGGCGCGCTCGACCGCGCCCTCGTGCGCAACGTCGAGACCGACGAGACGCGCGAGCTGCCGATGAACGGCGCCTTCATCGCGATCGGCCACGTGCCGCAGTCGGAGATCGTGCAGGGCATCGTCGAGACCGACGAGAACGGCTACGTGGTCACCGAGGGCAAGTCGACCCGCACGAACGTGCCGGGCATCTTCGCCGCCGGCGACCTCGTCGACCACACGTACCGCCAGGCGGTCACCGCCGCCGGCAGCGGCTGCATGGCCGCGCTCGACGGCGAGTGGTACCTGCGCGACAACCCAGCGGTCCCGACGCCGGAGTCGGTCGAGGGCACGGGCGACCTCGCCGAGGCGCAGTGGGCGCCCGCGATGCCTCAGCCCACGCGCAGCGCGTAGGTCGCGTCGAGGTCGCGCACGCCGCGCTGCACTCGCACCGCGACGTAGAACAACCGCGCGCGCCCGGAGCGGTTGCGCAGCGTGATCTTCTCGGTCCGCTTGCCACGGCGGGCCGACTTCTTCAGCGGCTTCGACGAGAGCGCCTTCGCCGACCGCTTGTAGACGGCGAGCGCGACGTCGTCCGACCGGGCCGGGTTGGCGCTGATCCGCTCGCGCGAGTGCGGCCGCAGCCGGATGCGGTAGACGTCGGCGGGGTCCTCGAAGACGTCGAGGATCGCGGTGATGCGGACGGCGCGGCCGCCGCGGAACAGCAGCCGGTCGGGCTTCGTGAACGCGCGCCCGTCGACCCACACGATGTCGTCGTTGGGCTCGGCGGGGTCGGGTGGCATCGGCGCGATCGACAGCGCGCTGCCGACCGACAGGACCCCGAATCCGGTGTCCGGCTCCCAGCCCTGGCGCCCGACGTCCTGCGCCGACAGCCGGACGGCCTGGTTCACCTGGTCGGCCGTCAGGTCGGGCCGCGCGGCGCGCACCCAGGCGACCGCGGCGGCCACCATAGGCGCGGCGAAGCTGGTGCCGCTCTGGCGCTCGTAGCCGTCCGGCGTCCCGTCGCCGTCGAGCGCGGGCGGCACCGCGGTCATGATGCCCTCGCCGGGCGCCGACAGGTCGATCGCCGCGCTGGTGTTGGAGAAGAACGAGCTCGCGAGGTCCGGCCCGACCGCGGCGACGGTCAGCACGTGCGGCAGCGAGGCCGGGAACTCGAGCGGGTTGCCCTCGGCGAACTCGTTGCCTGCCGCGGCGACCGGGACGACCCCGCGCGCGACCGCGAACTGCAGCGCGACGTACTCCGGGAAGCACAGCCCGCGGGAGCCGTAGCTCATGTTGATGACGGCGGCGCTGCGCTCGATCGCGGTGTGGATCTGCTCGGCCGAGCGCGAGCAGGTGATCTCGTCCGGGAGCGGCACGTTGAGCGCCCGGGCTCCCGGCCAGACGCCGACGATGCCGATGCCGTTCACCGGCGCCGCCGCGACCGACGCGGTCGCCGTGCCGTGCGAGTTGGTCACGGGGAACTGCTGGATCGTGTCCGCGTTGCCGCCCTGCCACTCGCCGTGCGTGAGGTCGAGCTGGGCGTCGACGAGCGCGATCAGCGGGCTCGTCGCGTCGACCGCCGGCGGCGTCAGCGCCGGGTCGGCGACGAGGTCGCGCCAGGCGTCGGGCGGGACCGACAGCGGATCCTGGGGCACGGCCTGGTGCGGCTCGGCGAGCGTGTCCGGCTGCGCGTAGACGAGCAGGCCGCGGCGCTCGAGCGCGGCCGCGAACGCGCGGGCCCGGGCAGGCGCGAGCACATACCCGCCGGTGCCGGCGGGGCCGATGTGCCGGGCGCCGAACCGGCGGGCGACCTCACGGC
>JBKOYW010000378.1:0-10566 GCA_046744275.1 Actinomycetota bacterium | reverse complement strand
GCGGTGCGGTAGGTCGGCAACGCTGACGGGTCGTCGAGCAGCGCCCGGCCGGAGCCGAGCACGAGCGCCAGCCCGTGCTCGCACGCGGCGCGCGCGAGTCGCGCGTTGACCTCCTCGGCCTCGGGCGTGCCGCCGGTCATGGCCGAGATCACGAGCGGGGCGCCGAGCCGCGCGCCGAGCAGCTCGGTCTCGAGCGACACGCGCGCGAGGTCGCGCTCGGGCAGCGCGCGGTGGCGCAGCCGGAAGCGCGCGAACCCGGTCCCGCCGGCGTGCTCGACGTCCGACCCCGCGGCGATCCGCAGGTGGTCGGCCTTTCGGCCGACCACGGTCATCGCGTCGCCGCCGGCACCGTCACCCCGAGGTGGCGGAGGATGAGGTCGTGGACGTCGGTGGCGGCGATGTCGCCGTCCGGCAGGAGGTCGGTCTGCCGCGTCATCAGCAGCGGGCCCTTCGACGGATCGTCGGGGACCCGGCCGTGCGAGCCGCGGACCAACCCGGCGTCGAGCGGGATCACGTCCATCAGGGTGCGGAAGCCGAGCTTCTTGCGCACGAGTCTCGAGCCGAGCGCCAGCGGCGGCACGCGGATCGCCGGGTCGAGGAACAGCTCGACCGGGTCGTAGCCGGGCTTGCGGTGGATGTCTACCGTCCGCGCGTAGTCGGGCGCCTTGTCGTCGTCGAGCCAGTAGTAGTACGTGAACCAGGCGTCGGGCTCGGCGATCAGCACCAGCTCGCCCGAGCGCTCGTGGTCGAGCCCGTACTCGCGCTTGCCGGCCTCGTCGAGCACCTCGCCGACGCCAGGCACGGCCTCCAGCAGCGCGCGCACCTCTGGCACGCGGGCCGGGTCGCGCACGTACACGTGCGAGAGCTGGTGGTCGGCCATCGCGAACGCCTCGCTGCCGCCGATGTCGATCACCTCGCGGCCGAGCTCCATCCGGTACGCGATCAGCCCCGCCTCCCGCAGCACGCGGTTCGGGTGCACCGGCCGCGAGACCGGCACGATCCCGTACTCGGACAGCACGATCACGCGCGCGCCGCGGGCCTCGTAGAAGTCGATCAGGTCGCCGACCAGGGCGTCCAGCTCACCGAGCTCGGTATCGACGGCGACGGGTCCCTTCTTCTGGAGCCCGTAGTCGAGGTGGGGGAGGTAGACGAGCGACAGGTCCGGGCTGAAGCGCGCCTCGACCCGCTTGGCCGCCTCCGCGAGCCACTTCGTCGAGTCGATCGACGCCGCCGGCCCCCAGAACTTGAACAGCGGGAACTGGCCGAGCTCGGCCTGCAGCTCATCGCGCAGGTCGCCCGGCTTCGTGTAGCAGTCGGGGATCTTGCGCCCGTCGGCCGGGTACATCGGCCGCGGTGTCACCGTCACGTCGGCCGACGAGTACATCGCGAACCACCACGAGAGGTTCGCGCAGGTGATGCCCGGCGCCGCCTCCCACACCTTCGGCGCCTGCACGAGCCGGTTCGACTGCTGCCACAGGCGCACCTCCATCGTGTCCCGGAACAGCCAGCCGTTGCCGACAGCGCCGTGCCCGCTCGGCATCTGTCCGGTCAGGTACGTGCTCTGGACGGTGGCGGTCACCGCCGGCGTGACGCCGCCGAGCGGCACCATGGCGCCGCCGTCGGCGAAGCTCTTCAGCCGCGGCGTCGCCGGCCCGACGAGGTCTGGTGTGAGCGCCACGGCGCACAGGACGACGGTCTTGGAGGGCATCAGGTCCCCGCGATCTTGGTCTGGAGGGCGATCGTGGCAAGGAAGGCTGCCAGGCACACCGCGACGGCCGCCAGGCTGCCGTCGACGCTCGCCACCGCGAGCGCGTCGAACAGCGACACGCCGGCGATCAGGCTCACGACTCCGGCGCCGATGCGGCGCGCCGACCGCACGAGCCACAGCGCCCGTACGACCCACGCGGCGAAGGCGAGGAGAAGCAGGACGAACCAGACGGAGTCGGCCCAGCCGACCCAGTAGCCGATCGCCGCGAGCACGGCGGCCATCGGCCACGCGGCGAGCAGGCTCCCGCCCTCGGCCTTGGCCACCTGCGTGAGGCCGACGATGTACAGCAGCAACACGGCCGCGGCGGTCCACACCTCGAGCGGCACCTCGCTCGCGACGGCGAGCGCGGCGACGACGTACACGAGCGCCCGGCAGCCGCCCATGAGCACGGGGGAGAGCGCGTTGCCCTTGTGCCAGGCGTCGTAGAGCACGATCAGCGCCACCAGCCCGAGGCCGGCAAGGAACGGCTCGATGCCCTCGACGAGCAGCAGCGCCTCGCCGACCACGAACAACGCCGCGACCGCGGCGATCGCCGCCTGGCGGCGCACGACCCCCGACGGGATCGGCCGCTCGGGCCGCTCGACGCGGTCGATCTCCTCGTCGAGCACGTCGTTGAGGATCATCCCCGCCGTGTAGAAGAGCGCCATCGCGACCGCCACGAGCACGACGGTCGACACCTCGGCGACGACCGAGGCGAGCACCGCGCCCGCGACCGTGTTCGAGACCACCGTGGGCGTGTTCGACACCCGCGCCAGCTGCAGCCAGGCGCGCCAGGCCGGCGCTGGGGCCGCGAGCTCAGCGGAGGACATCGAGCACCCACTCGTACTCGCGCGCGATCGAGTCGACCGACGACGCCTTCAGCTCCGCCGGCAGCACGTCCCAGGTGTAGGTCTCGATCTCCAGGTGCGAGGTGCGGCCCCGCACGCGCTCGATCACGTCGCGCAGGTGGTCCTGCGTGGACTGCAGGGCGCCGTAGCGCTCCATGAAGATCGGGACGTGGAAGTGCACGCGCCACTCCACGCCGCCGCGGAAGCCGTCCAGCGCCTCCGGGAGGTCGGGCCACGACTGCAGCGACCCGTCGGCGCTCCGCTGCGTCACCTGGTGCAGGTAGATCGGGTCGGCGAAGCGCTCGAGCTCCGCGCGCGCGACGACCGGGAGCTGCAGCGCGGCGCTGAGCTGGGCCTTGCCGATGCGGATGCCCGCCTCGTCGAGCGCCCCGAGCGCCTCGTCGGGCTCCTCGAAGGCGACCGCGGAGTGGCAGGCGTCGAAGCAGACGGTCACGTGGTCGCGGTCGAGCTCGTCGGGCCACCACCGGACGAGGTCGCCGACGTCGGACAAAGCACCGTCGGCCTCGGGCTCGATGGCGAGCGCGATCCGCGTGCCGCGCAGCTCCCCGCCGACGCGCACCACGTTCGCCGTGCACGCGCCCAGGTCCCCGTCCACCCACGGCCGGTACGAAAGCGGGCTCGTGGAGATCGTCCCGTCGACGCCGTCCGGCAGCAGCGCCACCAGGATCTCGGCCAGCCGCAGCGTGTAGGCGACGCGCTCCTCGCTACGCCAGTCCGGCGCGTGCACGTCGGCCTTCACCGGCTGGCCGTGGAACGTGCCGTGCGGAAAGCCGTTGATCGTGAACACGTACAGGCCCTCGGCGTCCAGCCAGGCGCGGAACTCGTCGAGCCGACCGCCTTCCAGGAGCTCGCGGCTCTCGTCGCCCGACAGCCGCAGGCCGATCCCGAACGGCGCGTCGGGCGACAGCCGCGCCTTCAGCTCGGGGCCGTGCGCGCGCAGGCTATCGAGCACGGCCTCCCAGCCGACGGCGGGATGGATGTTCGTGCAGTACGTGAGGTGGAGCCCGTCGGCGACCTGCACTAGTGGTCCCGTCCGCTAGACGGCTACAGCACCTTCGCGGTCGGGCAGCTTGAACTTCGGCGACTGGCCGAGGAACTCGATCGGGTTCTCGTAGACCACGCGGCGGATCAGCGAGTCCGGGTGCCCGCGCCGGCGCATCTCCATGATGAACTCGGGCACGGCCAGCGGCCGGCTCTCGCCCCAGTCGCACGCCGCCGCCACGCAGATCCGGTCCGGGCCGCGCGTCTCGATGACGTCGACCGCGCGCGCGGGGGAGACCTTCGTGATCGGGTACAGCGTGAGGCCGGTCCAGAACCCGTTGTCGAGGATCATGTCGACCGTGTGCTCCTCCGCGTGGTCGACCATCACGCGGTGGGGCTCGATCCGCTGGTCCGCGACCAGCGTCTCGACGATCGCCTTCGTGCCCTTCCACTTGTCCTCGAGATGCGGCGTGTGGATGTGGATCAGCTGCTCGTACTCCATGGCGAGGTCGACGTGGTCCTTGAAGCCAGCAAGCTCGTTGCGTGTCACGCGGTTGAGGCCGATCTCGCCGATGCCGAGCACGGTCGGCAGGTCCAGGTAGCGCGGGATGACCTCGAGCACCTGGCGCGTGAGCTCGCGGTCCTCGGCCTCCTTCGGGTTCAGGCACATCCACGTGAAGTGGGCGATCCCGTAGGTCGCGGCGCGCTTGGGCTCGAAGTCCGTGAGGCGGTTGAAGTAGTCGACGAACGCCTCGACGCCGGGGCGGTCGTAGCCGGCCCAGAATGCGGGCTCGGTGACGGCGACGCAGCCGCTCATCGCCATCGCCCGGTAGTCGTCGGTCGTGCGCGACACCATGTGGGCGTGCAGGTCGATGTACTCCATGGCTAGGCCTCCGGGTCGTAGGCGCCCTTGGCGCTCTTCTGGTCCAGCTCCTCGAGCAGCTCGCTGCGGGGGTCGCTGAAGATCATCTGCACGCGCCCGACGCGGTCGCCCTCGCCGTCGACGAGGACGGCCAGGGCCTGGCGGATCGAGCGAAGGCGGAAATCGTCGTCGGCGTCGATCTCGCGGGCGCGGTCGAGGCGGTCGAGAAAGGCCGCCAGCTCGAGCACCTGCACGCGGTGCTCCATGAAGTACTCGGCGATCAGCTCCCGCTGCGTCAGCGGGCTAGTGCCGGTGTGGGCTCCCATCCTTCTCGTTCTCCTCCCTCAACCCGGCGCCGCAGGAGGTCGGAGGCCTCCAGCAGCACCGCCTCATCCAATTCGTGCACCTCGAAGCCGGAGCCTATGCGCTCGAGCAGCATGATCGTGAGCCGCCCTCCCAGGTGCTCGCGGAACTCCTCGAGGCCGGCCAGGACCGCGGGGCGCCCGCCAGTGCCCGGGGTGGCCAAGTCGTGATGCCAGATCGGCAGCGAGACGGCCTCGAACAGCGCGATGATCCGGTGCCAGTCGGCGTGCGACAGGCTGCCGGTCAGGTAGCTGTACGTGGAGTCGAGCGCGATGCCGATCGACACCGCCTCGCCGTGGCGCAGCTCGTGGTGCGAGAGCTGCTCGAGCTTGTGTGCCGCCCAGTGGCCGAAGTCCAGCGGCCGCGACGAGCCGAGCTCGAACGGGTCGCCGCTGGTGGCGATGTGGTTCAGGTGCAGCTCGGCGCTGCGGTGCACGAGCTCGGCCATCGCGGGCAGCGAGCGGTCGACCAGGTCGCCCGCGTGGTGCTCGATCCACGCGAAGAACGGGGCGTCCTTGAGCAGCGCGACCTTGACCGCCTCGGAGATGCCGGCGCGCCAGTCGCGCTCGGACAGCGTGACCAGCAGGTCGAAGTCGTTCAGCACCGCGTGCGGCGGGGCGAACGACCCGACGAAGTTCTTCTTCCCGAACGCGTTGATGCCGTTCTTGACGCCGACCGCGGAGTCGTCCTGCGCGAGTACCGTCGTGGGCACCCGGATCAGGCGGACGCCGCGGTGGGCGGTCGCGGCCGCGTAGCCGACCGCGTCGAGCACCGCGCCGCCGCCGATCGCCACGACGTACGAGTGGCGGTCGACGCCGTGGACGTCGATCGCCGCGCGGATCTCGTCGACCGGCCCGGGCTGGTTCTTGATCGCTTCGCCGCCGGGGACGACGAGCGGCGGCGCCGTCAGCTCCAGCACGTCGGCGTGGGCGGAGCAGTAGACCGCGACGTCGCCGGTCATGGTGGGATGCGCGGTGGCGACTCCCTCGTCGATGACCACAAGCAGCCGCGCGCGGTCGTCGGCCTCGACGACGTCGCGGAGCGTGGGGTTCAGCGGATCTAGCAGGCCGTGCGTGAACTTCACGGGGTAGCGGAACGTGACCACGACTTCCTGATCGATGTCCCGCAGGCCGTCTCGCCCGGCCCCGTTCCCTCCTCCCGGGGTTCCCATGCCTCCTTGATTCCCCATTGCGACCGAGTTTAGGACACGGAGGGCATTTCGGCGAGTGACCGGCGAAACTCCCGGAATCAGTCGTCGAAAGTCGGACTCATGACCTCGACGAAGGTGGGGATGAGCGCGATGCGGGTCACGCGGGTCCAACGCGCGACCCGCACCGCGGTAGCGATCAGTCGTCGTCGAACGGGCCCCAGATGGCGTAGGTCAGCGCCTGGGTGTCCGGCGACGGCGTGCCGGCGACACGCTCGCCCTGCTGGGAGACGAAGAACGTCCGGCCGTCCGGGCTGAAGCAGCCGCCGCAGAACTCCGTGTCGTTGAGCACGGTCTTGGCGAAGTCGTAGATCTCGCCCCGCCTCGTGACGCCGCGGACGAACTGCTCGCCGCCGCCGTCCTCCTGGAGGAAGACGTCGCCGGTGTCCGGCACGACGACGAGGTTGTCGGGCGCGTCGAGCACGTCGGCGCCGGGCGACTCGAAGATCAGCTTCAGGTCGCCGCCGTCCCTGCCCTGCGGCTCGAGCTGCCAGAGCTGGCCGGCGCCGGCGTCGCCGCCGGTCGTGCAGTCGAAGTAGAGCCACTTGCCGTACGTCCAGATGCCCTCGGTGCGGGTGAAGATCGCCGCACCCTTGGCCTGCGCCTGAGCGCGGCACGACATGCCGCCGGTCTCGACCGGCGGGTTGGGCTCGTCGACGGTCACCCACTCGATCGGGAACGACTCGCCGGGGTTCGCGGTGTCCATGTCGAAGTTCGGCCGGTTGCGCACCTTCAGCGCCTGGAGCGTCCCCCCGAACGTGGCGAGGTCGCCCCACTCACGCGGCTTGCGGTCGGGCACGAACCGGTAGAAGGCGGCGTCGCCGCGGTCCTCGGTCTCGTAGAGGATCCCGTCGAGCACCGCGCACGCCTCGTGGGCGAAGCGCCCGGCGTCGATGATCGGGACGGCGCTCACCGGCCGTTGCGCGTCGGCAGGCACCTCGAACGCGAAGCCGTGCGGAACGCCCGTGCCCGGCGTCACGTTGTTCTCCACCGAGCCGTAGTTGAAGATCTCCTCGCAGGTGATCCACGAGTTCCACGGCGTCACGCCGCCGGCGCAGTTGGTGTGCGTGCCGCCGAGCACGCCGAAGCTCTCGATCACGCGCCGGCTGCTCTTGTCGACCACCAGCTTGGTGTTGCCGCCGCGGACGTTGGGGTCGGGGTCGTAGCGGTTGCCGGCCGGTACCTCGACGCGGATCTCGTCCGGCCGCGACCGGTTCTCGTGGTTGCGGATCAGGATCACGGTGCCGCGCGGGCCCGGGTAGCAGCCCGTCCCGTCGAAGATGCCCGGCGTCGGGTGCCCGTCGCTCATCGGCTCGTGATCGCGCGAGATGACGCGGTACTTGAAGCCCTTCGGGAGCTGCATGTAGACGTCGCCGGAGTCCTCCTCCGGCGTGTCGGCGATCGGCCCGTAGCCGACCGCGCGCTTGACGTTGCCGCTCGCCGCTTGCGCGCCCAGCGCGGCGATCGGACCGCCCAGGACGATGCCGCCGCCCACCGCGGCGGACCCCTGCACGAACCGCCTGCGCGTCAGATCCTCGACTGCCATGTCGCTCGAACCCCCTCCGGGTCGGTGTCGGACGCACCGGAGCATCACGGCCGCCGCGCCACGCGTCGTGACCCTCGTGTGACGCGCCTGTGAACCCGTCGTGAACGGCGGTCGGTGCCTCGTACGATCGGCGCCGTGCCGCGCGACGTGTACCAACCCCCGCCGCCGCGCCGTGCGCCCGCCGTCTCGCGCCGCGCCTTCCTCGGCCTCGCGCGCGCCGGCTCGGGGACCGACTACGAGGAGGCGACTCGGCGTCTGCGGGAGCAGCCCGTCTCCGAGGCGCTGCTGCGAGCGCTCGAGCCGGTCGATGCCGTGCTGGCCGACCTCGCCGCCGTCGACGGCGAGATCCTGAACCTGCCGCTGACGGCGTGGCGGGACCTCGACCTCCAGGACCTGCCGTACGCGGACGAGTCGTTCGACGGCGTCCGCTCGAGCTTCGCGGCCGCGCTCGCGCCGCGTCCGAAGCACATGGCACGCGAGCTCGTGCGCGTCGTCCGGCCCGGCGGCATCGTCGCGATCACTGCGTGGGTTCCGAAGGGCCTGCCGGGGCGGCTCGACGAGCTCGTCGAGCGCCCGGAGGGCGTCCGTGCGCCGTCCGACTGGGGCCGGCAGGACGTGATGACCCGGCGGCTCGAGCCGTGGCTGGAAGGGCTCGAGCTGCGGACCCGCACCGTCCAGCTGCGGTTCGCTAACGCCGACCGGCTGGCCGAAGCGCTGCAGTCGCCTCCCGCGCTACGGGCGCAGTTCGACCGGCTGCTCGCCTCGTGCAACAACGTGTTCGAGGGCGTGGAGATCGACGCGCGCTACCTGGTCGGGATCGGCCGGCGGGCGCAGTAGCACGGCTATACTGCGCGCTCGCATGCCGAAGATGAAGTCGCATTCGGGCGCAAAGAAGCGCTTCAAGAAGACGGGCACCGGCAAGCTCCAGGGTCGGCACGCGTTCTCGAGCCACTACTTCGAGAAGAAGTCGCCGAAGCGCAAGCGCGCCTGGGGGCTGGATCGCACCATCTCCAAGGCCGACCGCAAGACGGTGACCAAGCTGCTGGGAGGGAACGGGCGATGACCCGCGTCAAGCGCTCCGTCCACGCGCGCAAGAAGCGCCGCGCCGTCCTCGAGCGCGCCAAGGGCTTCCGCGGCGAGGCGCACTCCTCCTACAAGCGGGCCAAGGAGGCGGTCATGAAGGCCGACTCCTACGCCTACCGCGACCGCCGCAACCGCAAGCGCGACTTCCGGCGCCTGTGGATCACCCGCATCAACGCCGCCGCTCGCCAGAACGGCATGAGCTACGCCACCTTCATGCACGGCCTCAAGCTGGCCGGGATCGAGCTCGACCGGAAGGTGCTCGCGGACATCGCCGTGCGCGATCCCGAGACCTTCCGCCGATTCGCCGAGAGCGCCCGCGAGGCGTCGGCGGCCTGATCCCGCAGACACCCTCTCACCGGGCGCCCCTCCCTCGGAGCGGCGCCCTTCTTCGTTTAAATGACCATCACCAGCCCCCACAACGACCAGCTCAAGGAGATCCGCAAGCTCGCGGGCCGCAAGTGGCGGGACAAGCTGCGTCAGTTCGTGGCCGAGGGCGAGGACCTGCTGGCGGCGGCCGACGCGGCGGGCTGGGAGCCGCTCGCGCGGCTCGTGGCCGAGGGTTCGGGGCTCGACGGCGAGGAGGTCAAGCCGCACCTGCTGGCCCAGGTCTCGCAGCTCGGCTCCGGCAGCCGGGCGATCGGCGTCTACGGGCAGCGCTGGGCGCCGGCGCCGGTCGGCCCGCTGTGCCTGGCGCTGTGGGGCGTCAACGACCCCGGCAACGTCGGGACCGCGTTGCGCGGCGCGCTCGCGTTCGGCGCCGCGAGCGTCGCGCTCGGCCCCGGCACCGCCGACCCGTACGGCCCGAAGGCCGTCCGCGCCTCCATGGGCGCGCTGTTCGAGGTCCCGCTCGCGCGCGTGCGGGATCCGACCGAGCTGCCCGGGCGCAGGATCGCCCTGGTGGCCCATGGCGGCGAGCCGCTGGAGCCCGACGGCCCGACGACCCTCGTGGTGGGCGCCGAGCGGGAGGGATTGCCGGACGAGATCGTGGCCGCGTGCGACGGGACGGCCACCATCCCCGTGCGCGCCGAGTCCCTGAACGCCGCGATGGCGGCAACCGTCGCCCTGTACGAGTGCAACCGTAGGATGGCCGCCCCATGAACGAGAGGATCAGCGAGCTGCGCGCCGCCGGCGAGGCGGCGATCGCCGAGGCGCCGGGAACGGCCGAGCTCGAGGACGTCCGCGTGCGGTTCCTGGGCCGCAAGGCGGAGCTGCCGAACCTGCTGCGCGGCGTCGCCCAGCTCCCGCCGGAGGAGCGCGGCACGGTGGGCCGGCTCGCGAACGAGGCGCGCAAGGCGCTCGAGGCGGCGATCGAGCAGCGCGCCGCCGCGCTCGAGGCCGCCGAGCTCGACGCCCGGCTGGCGGCCGACGTGGTCGACGTCACGCTGCCCGGCTCGCCGGCCGTCGCGACCGGCCGCCTGCACCTGCTGACAGCCACTCGGCGCGAGATCGAGGACATCTTCCTCGGCCTCGGCTTCCGCGTCATGGAGGGCCCCGAGACCGAGCTCGTCTACTACAACTTCGACGCGCTCAACCACAGCCCGCAGCACCCGTCGCGGCTGGAGACCGACACGTTCTACACGGCCGACCACGTCGTCCTGCGCACGCACACGTCGCCGATGCAGGTCCGCGCCATGGAGCAGCACCCGCCGCCGCTCTACATCGTGGTCCCGGGCCGCACCTACCGGCGTGACAACGACGCCACCCACACGCCGCAGTTCCACCAGGTCGAGGGCCTGGCGGTCGACGAGGACGTCACGCTCGGCGACCTCCAGGGCACGCTGCTCGCCTTCGCGCGCGCGATCTTCGGCGAGGACCGCCGCGTCCGGCTGCGCCCGCACTTCTTCCCGTTCACCGAGCCGAGCGTCGAGTGCGACGTCTCGTGCTTCAACTGCAAGGACGGCTTCCTCG
>JBKOYW010000463.1:0-4726 GCA_046744275.1 Actinomycetota bacterium | reverse complement strand
CAGGAACACTCCCTGCTGCATCAGCGGGCCGGCCTGCTGCGTGCGGAACGTGACGGCCATGAAGATCCCCCACAGCGCGGCGGCCGCGCAGAACCCCGCGGCGGCGACGTAGAGGGCGAGGAGGCCGAAGACGCCGCCGGTGAGCTCCGCGCCGACGATCAGCCCCACGACCAGCACGACCGTCGCCGGAACCAGCGACCGCGTCACCGCGCCGAGGATTGGCCCAACGACGAGCAGCGGCCTCGGCACCGGCGCGACCAGGAGCCGGTCGAACCACCCCTGCTCGATGTCGCGCGCCAGGTTGGAGCCGGTGGCGGCGCCTGCGAACCCGGCACCCTGAATGCAGGAGAGCGGCACGATCCAGGAGATGTAGGAGTCCGTCTCGAACCCGTCGAGCCCGGTGAGGCGGCCGAACTGGCCGGTGATGCCGAGCATGAAGACGACCGGCGCCACGGTCGCGGGCAGGAGCGCCCCGCGCACGCGCAGGACCTCGTTGAGCGAGCGGCGCCAGAGGGTGAAGGCGATGCTCATAGCCGCCGTAGGCGCTCCTGCAGCGCGAACGTCGAGAGGCTGACCGTGACGATCGCCAGGCCGGTCGCCGCGAGCAGCCCCAGCCACGGGTCGCCGAGCGCGTCGTCGCCGCCGAGCAGGCCGCGCACGCCCTCGACCACGTAGGTCAGCGGGTTGTAGACCGACACGTCGTGCAGCACCGGCGTGAGCAGGTCCTGCGGGAAGAACGCGGGTGCGGTGAACAGCATCACGAACATGAACGGGAACAGGCTCTGGAGCAGCGACACCGACCCGGTGCGCAGCGCGATCGCGCACGAGACGCCGCCCATCGCGACCGCCGTGATGGCGGCGAGGCCGATGGTGGCGACGGCGCCGCCGATGCCGCCCGGGTAGCGCGCCCCGAACAGCAGCGACACCAGCAGGAAGAACGTCGTCTGCAGCATCGACAGGACGAGCGTGCCGCACAGCCGCCCGAGGACGAGGCTCGTCCGTCGCACCGGCGCGGTCAGCAAGCGGTCGAAGAACCCGAACTCGATGTCAGACGCCATCGCGATCCCGGCGGTCAGGCCCGCCAGGATGGTCCCCTGGATGATCGTGCCCGGCACGACGAACGCGAGATAGGACGCCACGTCCGGGAACCCCCGCAGGCCCTGCGCCGCGCTCGTGCCGCTGGCGATCACGGCCAGCAGCATCAGCGGGAGCACGAACGTCGGCATCAGCAGCTGCGCTCGCCGGAACTGCACGCTGAGCACCCGCCGGCCCAGCGCCGCGACCACGCGCCCCTCGGCCGCGAGCGTGCTCATACCGGCTCGGGCGCCCCTGCACCCTCCAGGTGCGAGCCGGTCACGGCCATGAAGACGTCGTCGAGCGTGGGAGACTCGACCTCGACGAACTCGACCGCCACGCCGGCCTCGTCCAGCACGCGCACGATCGGCGCGATCGCCGCCTTCCCCGCCGCCGTCCGCACGCCGATGCGTGTCGGCGCGCGCTCGGTCGGCCGCTCGACCGTGCCCACGCCGCTCAGCGCTGCGCACGCCCGCCCGGCGTCGTCCGGGTCGGACATCTCCACGTGCACGGTCGGCTCCCCCACGCGCGCCTTCAGCGACTCCGGCGATCCCTCGGCGACGAGGTTGCCGCGCGCGATGATGCCGACGCGGTCCGCGAGCTGCTCGGCCTCCTCCAGGTACTGCGTGGTCAGGAACACGGTCGTGCCGTCGTCGTGCAGCGAGCGGACCTCGCGCCACAGGGCGGCGCGGCTGGTCGGGTCGAGGCCGGTCGTCGGCTCGTCGAGGAAGAGCACGTTGGGGCGGTGCACGAGCGCCAGCGCGAGGTCGAGCCGCCGCCGCATGCCGCCCGAGTAGCCGCCGACGCGGCGGTCGCCGGCCTCGGTCAGCCCGACCCGCTCGAGCAGCTGCGCGGCCCGCTCGCGCGCCTCGGCGCCGCGCAGGCCGTGTAGCGCGCCCTGCATGCGCAGCAGCTCGCGGCCGGTCATCAGCGGGTCGATCGCCGCCTCCTGGAGCGCGACGCCGATCGCGCGCCGCACGGCGTCCCCGTCCTGGACGACGTCGTGCCCGGCCACGCGCGCCCACCCGGCCGTCGGCCGCAGCAGCGTGGTGAGGATCCGCACCACGGTGGTCTTGCCGGCCCCGTTGGGCCCGAGGAAGCCGTAGATCTCGCCGTCGCGCACCTCGAGGTCGAGCTCGTCGACGGCGCGGATGCCGCCTTTGAACTCCCGCACGAGCTGGTGGACTTCGACGGCCGCGGTCACGTGGGCATTGAGCCTACGAGGTCGCGGCCGTCACCCTGCCGAATCTGGCTGCGAGGTCGGGCTGGCGGCGGGAGCGTGCGGCCGGAGCGGGTGAGGACTGATCAGGCGCTCCTGTTCCTCCTCGGCGCGGATCACGTGCATGACCGCGTTGATCAGCGCGAGGTGCGTGAACGCCTGCGGGAAGTTGCCGAGGTGCCGGCCCGTGCGGGTGTCGATCTCCTCGGCGTAGAGCCCGAGCGCGCTCTGGTGTGACAGCAGCCGCTCGCACAGGCCGCGGCCGCGCTCCGGCTCGCCGATCTCGCACAGCGCGGAGACGAGCCAGAACGAGCAGATCGTGAACGTCCCCTCCTCGCCCGAGAGGCCGTCGTCGGTGTCGTCGACCCGGTAGCGCAGGACGAGCCCGTCCTGCGTGAGCTCGTCGGCGATCGCCAGCACGGTCGCGCGGATCCGCTCGTCGTCGGCCGGCAGGAAGCGGACGAGCGGCATCAGGAGGACCGAGGCGTCGAGCGCGGTGGTGTCGTAGTGCTGGGTGAAGACGCCGCGCTCGTCGAGCGCGTGCTCGCAGATGTCGGCGTGGATCTCGTCCGCCACCGACCGCCACTGCATCGACAGGTCCCAGTCCTCGCGCAGCTCGGCCAGGCGAGCGCCGCGGTCGAGCGCGACCCAGCACATGAGCTTGGACGACGTGAAGTGCTTGGGGTCGCCGCGGACCTCCCAGATGCCGCGATCCGGCTCGCGCCAGTTGGCGATCGCGGTCTCGACCTGGTGCTTGAGGATCGGCCACACGCGCTCGGGCAGGTGGTCGCGCGACTTCGTGTGCAAGTAGACGGAGTCGAGCACTGCGCCCCACACGTCGTGCTGATCCTGCGAGTGCGCCGCATTGCCGACCCGGACCGGGCGCGCGTTCTCGTAGCCGGAGAGGTGATCGATGATCTGCTCCGGCAGGTCCGCGCGGCCGTCGATGCCGTACATGATCTGGAGCTGGCCCTGCTCGGCCTCCGCGACGTCGGCCACGAAGTAGAAGAAGTCGTTGGCCTCCCAGTCGAACCCGAGCGTGTACAGGCCCCACAGCGCGAACGTGGCGTCGCGGATCCAGGTGTAGCGGTAGTCCCAGTTGCGCTCGCCGCCCGGCGTCTCCGGCAGCGATGTGGTGGCGGCGGCGATGATCGATCCGGTCGGCGCGTAGGTCAGGCCCTTCAGCGTGAGCGCGCTGCGCTGGAGGTCCGAGCGCCACGGGTGGTCCGGGAAGTCGCCGCGGTCGAGCCAGTGCTGCCAGTGGTGAGCGGTCCAGACCAGCCGGCTGTACGCCTCTTCGAACGTGTGCGGCGCCGGATGCTCGGTCCACGCGAGCGCGCAGAACACCTGCTCGCCCTCCTTCATCAGGTGGCGAGCGGTGGTGCGCGGGCCCTCGATGCCGAGGTTGAGGTCGCTCACCAGGTGGAGCTCGAGGTCCGAGTTCTCCGAGCGCACGACGACGTCGTGGTAGTCGTTGCCGGCGTACTCCCAGCGGCCGCGGTTGCGCCCGTAGTCGAACACCGGCTCGCACGCCATCGAGAGCTGCACCTCGCCGTTCACGCAGCGGACCGTGCGCAGCAGCACGTGCTCGGCGTCGTAGTCGGTCGGCGCGCGCCGGTGCGTGTTCGAGCGGTCCTCGCTGTGGTGCCACGGGCCGATCAGCAGGAGGTCGCGGACGATGATCCAGCCGCCGCGGGTGCCCCAGCTCGTCTCCAGGATCATCGTGCCGGGCAGATAGCGGCGCGCGGTCGGCACGTTGACGCCCTCCGGGCCGAGCCGCCACATCCCCGCGTCGCGGTCGAGCAGCGTGCCGAACACGCTCGGCGAGTCCATCCGCGGCAGGCACATCCACTCGATCGCGCCGCTGGGGGCGACGAGCGCCGTCGCCTCGCAGTCGGACAGGAAGCCGTAGTCGGCGATCGCGGGGAACGGGCTTCGCGCGAAGCCCTTCGCGGCCAGCTCGTCGATCATGCGATGCGGAGGCAAGGCGACGAGCCTACCCGGAGCGGCGCCGCAAGGTGGAATATGCCGCCCGCGGCGGTCGTCCTTGGTCTGATGAGACGGATCACCGGAGCCTTCGCGCTGGGTTATGTCGTGCTCGCCGCGATCGAGAACATGGGCCTGCTCGGCGCGCCCCGCCTCGGCGCCTCGGCGGCCGCGGTGGAGGCCGCCTATGCCGACACCGCGCTCGGCGTGGTGACCACTGCGGCGGGCGCGCTGTCGCTCGTCTGCTACGTCGTGTTCGCGGCGCTGCTCGCGCGCCGGTGGCTGCCGGCCGCGCTGGCAGGGGCGGGTCTCGGGATGGCGGGCGTGATCGCGGCGGCGCTGCTGGTCGCCGGCGGCGACGTAGCGCTGTTCGACCTCCAGCTGCGGCTGCGCTACCTCGCCGGGCCGTTCGTGGCGCTGTTCCTGCTCGGCGCGGCGGGAGCCGTG
>JBKOYW010000241.1:0-6342 GCA_046744275.1 Actinomycetota bacterium | reverse complement strand
GGGATACACGAAGAACCCGACCACGCCGGCGACGCACAGCAGCCCGAACGCGATGCGGGCGATGGCGTCGCCGTCGAGGCTGCGCACGCGAGCGAGCGCAGGCCGGCGGGAAAGGGTCGCGCCTTCCATGAGCGAAGACAGGATGACGAGTCCACCGGCCGCCCCGCGATACCGTCTTAGCGCGCGCTGATGAAGCTGATCATCCAGATCCCCTGCTTGAACGAGGAGGAGACCCTCCCGATCACGCTGGCCGACCTGCCGCGTGAGGTCCCGGGCTTCGACGCCGTCGAGTGGCTGATCGTCGACGACGGCTCGACCGACCGGACCGTCGACGTCGCCCGCAACCACGGCGTCGACCACATCGTCCGGCTCACCAACAACAAGGGCCTGGCCTCGGGCTTCCAGGCGGGGCTCGACGCCTCGCTCAAGCTCGGCGCCGACGTCATCGTCAACACCGACGCCGACAACCAGTACTACGGGCCCGACATCGAGCGGCTCGTGAAGCCGATCCTGGCCGGCGACGCCGACATGGTGGTCGGCGACCGCGAGGTGATGACGGTCGAGCACTTCTCGGCGCCGAAGAAGCTGCTCCAGCGGCTCGGCTCGTGGGTCGTTCGTCAGGCGTCGCAGACGACGATCCCCGACACCACCTCCGGCTTCCGCGCGTACAACCGGGAAGCGGCCCTGGCGATGCAGGTCGTCTCCAAGTTCACCTACACGCTGGAGACGATCATCCAGGCGGGCAAGATGACCGTCGCGGTCGACCACGTGCCCGTGCGGACGAACCCGAAGCTGCGCGAGTCGCGGCTGTTCCCGTCGATGTGGACCTACATCCGCCGCAACGGGATCTCGATCTTCCGCATCTACGCGATGTACGAGCCGCTGCGCGTGTTCATGACCGCGGCGATCCTGCTCGGCCTGCTGTCGCTGGGCGTCTGGGGCCGCTTCCTCTACTTCTTCCTCCAGGGCGACGGTGCCGGCCACGTGCAGTCGCTGATCCTGGGCGCGGTGCTCTTCAACGCCGCGATGGTGCTGGCCGCGCTCGGCATCCTCGGCGACCTGCTGTCGGGCCAGCGGATCACGCTGCAGCGGATCTTCGAGCGCGTCCGCCGCGTCGAGCTCGAGCTCGGCGTCCCGCCGTCGCACTACGAGCCCGGCTCGCCCGCGACCGGCCGCGAGCCGACCACCGGCGCGCGCTCCGGCGGCCATGGCACGACCGAGGAGCGCGAGGCGGTGAAGCTGTGAGCACGACGGTCACGCGCGACGCCGAGGGCACGGTCACCGGCAACACCTACGACAAGTACGGCTCCACCAACCCGGTCGTGAAGCGCCTGATGGCGGGCTTCGAGCGCACGCTCGACGAGCTCTGGCACCGCGCGGCCCCGCGATCGGTGCTCGACGTCGGCTGCGGCGAGGGCGTGCTGACGCACAAGTGGGCGCAGCGGCTCGAGGGCCGTGTGGTCGGGATCGACCTCGAGGACCCGACGATCCAGGCCGAGTGGGCCAAGCGGCAGGCGCCGAACCTCGAGTACCGGGTGATGAAGGCCGAGCGACTGCCGTTCGGCGACGGCGAGTTCGCCCTCGCCTCGGCGATCGAGGTGCTCGAGCACGTGCCCGACCCGGAGCACACCGTGAGCGAGATGGCGCGCGTGGCGCGCGGCGGGCACCTGCTCGTGTCGGTGCCGCGCGAGCCGCTGTGGCGGGCGCTGAACATGGCGCGCGGCGCCTACCTGCGCGACCTCGGGAACACGCCGGGCCACGTCAACCACTGGTCCAAGCGGAGCTTCATCTCGCTCCTGTCCCGGCACGGCGACGTGATCGAAGCTCGCTCGCCGTTCCCGTGGACGATGATTCTCCTGAGTGTCTAGCTCGTACGGGCGCGGCGCCCGCATCCTCTCCATCGGCATCGCGACCACCGGGCTGGTCACGTTCGCGTACTTCTCGCTGGCCAGCCACAGCCTCAGCGAGGTCGACTACAAGGGCGTCTCGGTCCTGTGGTCGGTGCTGTTTCTGATCATCTCGATCATCTACCGGCCAGTCGAGCAGCTGCTCTCGCACACGATCTCGTCGCGCCGGGCGCAGGGGCACGAGGGGCACCCACTTCGCGTGGCGGTGATCATCCAGGCGAGCGCCGCCGCCGTGTTCCTGGTGCTCGCGCTGGCCCTGCGCGAGCCGATCCAGGACGACGTGTTCGACGGCTCGGCCGAGCTGTACTGGGTCCTCGTCGTCGCCGTGCTCGCCTACGCCGCGAGCTACTTCGCGCGCGGCTGGCTGGCCGGGCACCAGCGGTTCGGGCTCTACGGCGGCCTCGTGCTGCTCGAGTCGTGCTCGCGCTGCCTGTTCGCGCTCGCGGTGGCGATCGGGATCGCCTCCGGTCAGGGCGCGGTCGCGCTCGGCATCGCGGCCGCTCCGCTTGTCTCGCTGCTGGTCGTCCCGTGGGCGATCGAGCACCGCGGCGCCGGCGAGGGCGAGCGCGCCTCGATCCGCGAAGGCGCGGGGTTCGCCGGCGCGGTGCTGGCGATCATGGTCGCCGAGCAGGCGCTGCTCAACGGGCCCGTGCTGGCGGTCGACGCCACGGCCGCCGACGCCGCACTCGCCGGCTTCGTGTTCAACGTGCTGCTGATCACGCGAGCGCCGCTCCAGCTCTTCCAGGCGATCCAGACCTCCCTACTGCCGCACCTCTCGGGGATCACGGCGACCGGGGGCGGCCCTGAGTTCCGGCACGCGATCCGCGTGACGGTGCTGGCTATCGCGGGCTTCGCCGGAGCCGTCGTGCTCGCGCTCGGGCTCGTCGGCCCGTGGGCGATGGGCGTGCTGTTCGGCGGCGACTTCGACTACGCCCGCGGCGGGCTGATGCTGGTCGGGCTCGGCATGGGCTTCCATCTGACCGCGGGCACGCTCAACCAGGCCGCGCTGGCGCGCCGCCGCGGGGCACAGTCCGCGGCGGCCTGGCTCGTCTCGGCGGTGCTGTTCATGACCTGGCTGCTGCTCACGCCTCTCGACGACGAGCTGCTGGCGGTGGAGCTCGGCTACTGCGTCACGACCGCGCTGCTCGCCGCTGCGCTCTGGGTCATCGAAGCCGGCGCAGCTGTGCCTGGAGCGTCCGCAGCGACGGCCGCGTCTCGCCCCTCCGGCCCACCAGCGCCGAGTCCCACCGCGGGCGACGCTCCTTCGGCGGCATCCACTGATACACGTAGATCCGGGTGATGCGCTTGCGGTTGAGCCTGGCCAGCCTGAAGATGTTGCGGATCGCCCGGACGGCGTTCTTCTGGTTGTAGCGGCTGATCCGGCGCCCGTCGACGTAGCGGTTGACGATGCCGCCGGTCTCGCTGAACCAGATCTGGCCGCGGGTGATGCGCAGCAGCTCGCGCGTGCCGGTCGTGCGATGGCGGTTCGCGTCGATGTGGTTATGGATGCTCCAGATCCGCACTGGATAGCGCGCCGCCTTCTTGAAGCGCAGGATCCAGTTCGTCATGTTCGGAGCGTCGAGCACCGACGGGGCCGACACCGTGCACTCGGGACATGTGCGGCGCATCGAGTCGTAGTAGCGCGCCGCGAGGTTCGGCTTGTTCCAGACCGGCTGGGTGCCGTGGTTGCCCTCGTTCCAGGTCTGGAACGTCCGCAGCTCGGGGTAGCGCCGGCGCAGCGCGCGGAACTCGCGGATGAACTCGAGCCGCGACGGGGCCTTCAGCTCGCGCCCCTTCCGGCGCGAGTGGCCGAAGGTGATCATCACCTTCGCCCCCACCTGGCGGGCCCAGTACATGTAGTTGTCGAGCTCCGCCTCCTCCCAGTTGTTGCGCTTCAGCGCGTCCCACGACATGACGTAGCGGACATCGGGCGCGTCGAGCGCCTGCCAGCGCTTGTCGGCGAAGAACCGCGGGTTCTGCTCGCCGATGCCGACGGTCAGCTTGGCCGACGCCGGCGCGGCGAGGGCGAACAGGAAGACGATTGTGAGAAGGGCTGCGCGGGTCACGAGAAGTAGGAAGTCGTTCGGCTCCGGGAAGTTGCGCTGGACAGGCCCCTAGGCGTGTGAGGCGGCCGCGGCCGAGAGCTGGGCGGCGTTCGCTTCGGCCTCGCCGGGGCGCCACTGCGTCTTCGGGGCGATGGCGCGCGAGATCACGCGGTCACGGTGGCGGTCGATCGTGGCGAGCATGGAGCGCACCAGCTCCTCGCCAAGGTAGTGCGGCTTGAGGCCCAGCTCGCGCAACTTGGTGTTCGCCGCGTTGTAGTAGTGCTCCTCCTGCTCGACGCGGGGGTTGTCGAAGTGCTCGATGTCGACGTGGTAGCCGAGCTCGGCGCCCGCCCGCTGCGCGAGCTCGGCGAGCTCGAGCACCGTGAACTGCTCGGTGAACTGGTTGAAGACCCGGAACTCGCCGCCCTGCGCGGGGTTGCTGACGGCCAGCTCTACGCACTGCAGCGTGTCGCGGATGTTGAGGAAGCCGCGCGTCTGGCCGCCCTTGCCATAGACGGTGAGGGGATGCCCGATCACGGCCTGCACGCAGAAGCGGTTGAGCGCGGTGCCGAAGATCTCGTCGTAGTCGAAGCGCGTACAGAGCCGCTCGTCGAGCGCGGTCTCCTCGGTCTCGATCCCGTACACGACGCCCTGATTGAGGTCGGTCGCGCGCAGGCCCCAGATGCGGCAGGCGAAGTGGATGTTGTGCGAGTCGTGGACCTTCGAGAGGTGGTACAGCGAGCCGGGCGTCTTCGGGAACGGCAGGACGTCGGTGCGGCCCTTGTGGTTGATCTCGATGAAGCCCTCTTCGATGTCGATGTTGGGCGTCCCGTACTCGCCCATCGTGCCGAGCTTGACCAGGTGGCACTCCGGCACGCGATCGCGCAGCGACCACAGCAGGTTGAGGTTGCCGATCACGTTCGTCTGCTGGGTCTCGACGGCGTGCCGGCGCGAGATCATCGAGTACGGCGCGGAGGGCTGCTCGCCGTAGTGGACGACCGCGTCCGGCAGCATCTCCGCGACCACGCGGTCGAGGAACTCGCCGTCCTCGATGTTGCCGACGAAGGCGTGGATATCGCGACCGGAGACGTCGCGCCACGCGTCGATGCGGTCGGCGAGGCCGCGGATCGGGGTCAGCGAATCGGTCCCATGCTCGTGATGCCAGCGGCGGCGGGCGAAGTTGTCGACGAGGTACACGTCGTGCCCGCGGGCAGAGAAGCGCATGGCCGTGGGCCAGCCCAGGTACCCATCGCCGCCGAGGATCAAGATTCGCATGGCGGGGCAGCCTAGCGACTCGCCAGGCGGCTCCTGGCCCACTGGACCGCCATCGCGGCGGTCACGCCGGCCAGTGCCATGACCAGCGGCATGAGCGTCACGTTCCGCCGCGTGCCGGCCAGCAGAAGCCCCCCGACCACCGTGATGCCGAGCAGCAGCGCGCCGATCAGCAGCACCTCGTAGCGGCGCCGAAGCGCCAGCAGCGCGAGCCCGACCAGGCCGAGCGCGAACACCGTGAACTGGAACACGGTCCCGTAGGTCGAGCGCCCGGCCGCGCCCGACCCGTGCCACATGTGCCACATCTTGCCGCCGACCATCCCGGCGAAGTCGAGCGGCTGCTCGGTCAGGTACCGCTCGGCGTTCTCGCGCCCGATCTTCTGCAGCGCGGCGTCGCGCTCGAGATCCGGGTACTTCTCGGCCACGCGGTTCAGCAGCGGTGTCATCGAGATCCGGCTGAGCTCGCTCGCCGGCACGTTCTCGCGGCCCTCGAACCGCCGCAGCAGCTCGCGCTTGACGTCCAGGTGCAGGCCGTCCCCAGGCAGGTAGGTGCCGATGAACAGCGCCTTCCCGCCGCCGGTGCTGATCGGGACGAAGCGGCCCTCGACGCTGGAGACGTGCACCGTCCACGGCGCGATCGTGAGCGCGAACGCGACGACCAGGATCGCCGCGCCCCGTAGGCGCCCACGGATCAGCGCGAGCAGCCCGAACACGACGACAAAGGCGAGGTACTCCGGCCGCGCGAAGGCGGTCAGGCCCAGCAGGAACCCCGGGAGCGCCCACGCGAGCCAGTGCCGGCCGCGGTCGCCGGCCCAGAAGAACGAGAGCACGGCGCCGGCCAGCGTCAGCGTGGCGAGCGGCTCGCTCATCAGCTTGCCCGTGAAGAAGATCGTGACCGGATAGATCGCGAGCAGCCCGGCGGCGACCAGGCCGGCGACCGGCCCGCCCAGCCGGCGGCCGATCAGGTACACGAGCACGATCGTCAGCGCGCCCAGCAGCGCGACGACGAGCCGCACGGCCCCGGGATGCACGCCGCCGGTCGCGTAGTAGACAGCGGCGTAGAACAGCGGCGCGCCGGGCGACCAGTCGTACGGACTGGCGCTGCCGGGCAGCGCGAA
>JBKOYW010000403.1:0-4873 GCA_046744275.1 Actinomycetota bacterium | reverse complement strand
GCCACGGGCCGCGCGCCGGGGTGCTCGGCGCGGCGCTGATCGCGGCGCAGGAGTACGCGGAGGAGACCGGACGGGCGATGGAGGAGGCGGTGGAGGGCCGATGAGGATCGCGTGCGCGTTCGACCACGCGGGATTCCCGCTCAAGGAGATCGTGCTCGAGGTCGTCCGCGAGGAGGGGCACGAGCCGATCGACCTCGGCACGAACTCGACCGAGCCGGTCGACTACCCCGACACCGCCCGCGCAGCGGCCGACGCGGTGCGCGACGGCCGCGCCGAGCGCGCGGTGGTGGTCTGCGGGTCGGGTGCCGGCGTGGCCGTCGCGGCCTGCAAGTTCCCGGGGATCCGCGCCGCCTGCGCGCACGACGTCTACACGGGGCACCAGTGCGTCGAGCACGACGACGTCAACGTGCTGTGCCTCGGGGCGCGCGTGATCGGCCCGGCGCCGGCGCGCGAGGTCATCGCCGCGTTCCTCGGCGCGCAATTCACCGGCGAGGAGCGCCACGTGCGCCGGCTGGGCAAGATCCAGGCGATCGAGGACGAGTTCAGCCGCTGATGGCCGACTCCGGCGATCTGGCACACGCGTACCTGCCGATCGCCGAGCACGGACTGGTCGGCGATCTGCACACCGTCGCGCTGGTCGGGACCACCGGCACGATCGACTGGTACTGCTGCCCGGCGTTCGACGCGCCGAGCGTGTTCGGCTCGATCCTCGACGCCGACGACGGCGGCTTCTACGCGATCCGGCCCGTCGACGACGGCTGGACCTCGCGGCAGCTCTACTTCCCTGACACCAACATCCTCATCACGCGCTTCTTCACCGAGAGCGGCGTCGGCGAGGTGCAGGACTTCATGCCGATCGAGTCGGTCGATATCGAGCAGCACCGGCATCGCCTGATCCGCCGCGTGATGGTCGTGCGCGGCGAGATGCGGTTCATGATCGAGGTCCAGCCGCGGTTCGACTACGGCCGCGCCGAGCACGAGGTCGAGATGCACCCGCACGGCGTGCTGTTCCGCTCGCCGGTGCTGTCGCTGGCGCTCGAGGGTGCGATCGCGCACGCGATGGGCTCCCACCGCCGGCTCGAGCGGCGGGACGGCGGCGTGTACGCGACGTTCGACCTCGCCGCCGGCCAGTCGCAGACGTTCGTGCTCGAGCGCGTGGCGGACGACCACATCGCGCGGCCCTACCCCGAGCACGAGACGGCCGCGGTGTTCGACGCGACGGTCCGCTACTGGCGCCGCTGGCTCGCCCAGTCGGGGTACCGCGGGCGCTGGCGCGAGATGGTGCAGCGCTCGGCGCTGACGCTCAAGCTGCTGACCTACGCGCCGACCGGCGCGCTGGTGGCGGCGCCCACGACGTCGCTGCCCGAGCAGCTCGGCGGTGAGCGCAACTGGGACTACCGCTACACGTGGATCCGTGACGCCGCGTTCTCGCTGTACGGCCTGCTGCGGCTCGGCTTCACCGAGGAGGCGGGCGCCTTCATGGGCTGGCTGACCGACCGCACGCGCGAGTGGAAGGTCGGCCCCTCGGGCCCGCTCCAGATCATGTACGGGATCGACGGCCGCGCCGAGCTGCCCGAGATCGATCACCCGACCTGGTCCGGCTATCGCGACTCGGCGCCGGTCCGGATCGGCAACGCCGCAGCCGACCAGCGCCAGCTCGACATCTACGGCGAGATGATCGACTCGATCTACCTCTACAACAAGTACGGGCGTCCCATCCACTTCGAGACGTGGGAGAACGTCCGGCGGATCGTCGACTGGCTGTGCGAGAACTGGGACATGGCCGACGAGGGGATCTGGGAGACCCGCGGCGGCCAGAAGGACTTCACGTACTCGCGCCTGATGTCGTGGGTGGCGGTCGAGCGCGCGATCCGGATGAACCGGGCGCGCGGGCTGCCGGGCGACATCGTCGGCTGGCTCGGCGAGCGCGACCGGATCTACAACCAGATCATGAAGAAGGGCTGGAGCGAGGAGCGCGACGCGTTCGTGCAGCACTACGGCTCCGACGTGCTCGACGCCTCGATCCTGCTGATGCCGCTGGTGCTGTTCATCGCGCCCACCGACCCGCGCTGGTTGTCGACGCTCGAGGCGATCGGCGACGAGCTCGTGTCCGACTCGCTCGTCTACCGCTACAACGTCGAGGCCTCGCCCGACGGGCTGCGCGGCGAGGAGGGCACGTTCTCGATGTGCTCGTTCTGGTACGTCGAGGCCCTGACGCGGGCGGGGAAGCTGGACGACGCGCGGCTGGCGTTCGAGAAGATGCTCACGTACGCCAACCACCTCGGCCTGTTCTCGGAGGAGATCGGGCCGACCGGCGAGCAGCTCGGCAACTTCCCGCAGGCGTTCACGCACCTGGCCCTGATCAGCGCGGCGTACAACCTCAACCGCGCGCTGGGCTGACGTCGGCCGACATGTTGCGCTCCATCATCTTGAGCGCGGCCTCGGCCAGGTCCTCGTAGATGTGGGCGACCGCGTCGGCCGGCACCCGCACCTCCAGGTGGCGGATGTAGGCGTCCAGGGCCGAGTAGAGGATGCACTGCTCGGTGACCTGGCCGGTGAGGATCACGCGGTCGATCCCCTCCTGGCCGAGCAGGTACTCGAGAGGTGTCTGGTAGAAGATCGAGTGGCGGGCCTTGACGACGAACAGCGCGTCGTCGCTCGGCGCGATCGGCTCCACGAGGTCGCTGTGCTCGCTGTTCAGCGCCTCCTCGATCAGCTCGTCGCGGTTCGACCGCCAGTGGCCGAAGTTGTCGTTCACGTAGATGACCGGGGTGCCGTCCTCCTGCGCGCGCTCGATCAGCTCCTCGATCACCGGCACGGCGTGTCTGGCCGACGAGGCGACCTTGTCGGCATCCGGGAAGGCGTAGGCGTTGATCATGTCGATGACGATCAGGGCGGACGAGGACACGCGAGCTGGTCTCCCCAGGTAAGACTTGCGGCATGCGCGTGATCGAATGCAACGAGTGCGGCGAGACGATCTCAGCCGCCAACGACGAGGAGCTGACGCGCCACCTGGCCGAGCACATGGCGTCGGAGCACGACGAGGAGCTCGACGAGGACGAGGTCGCCGACCTGGTGCACGAGCAGGCCTACGACGCGTCGGATTCCTGAGGATCAGTCCCGGATGCCGCCGGTGCGGGCGACTCGAAGCCGCCGCAGCTCGGCGATCGCCGGCAGCGTCGGAGCGGAGGGCGCCGGCGACGCGAGCGCGCGCACCTCGAGCGGTTTCTCACCGGCGGGCTCGACCTCATACGCCCGCGCTCCGGCGCGCGCGCTGACGACCTCTTCGAGCCGGCGGTGGCGGAAGATCAGCGCGGCGCCGTCGTCGACCGCCCAGCCGGGCGGGATCTCGCCGTTTCGCACAGCCTCGAGGTAGACCGGCCGGCGATCGGGTTCGCTGTCGTGGTGGACCGAGTTCGATCCCGGCAGGAACCCGAGCCCGGGCGCGGGCGCGGCCTGGCCGGAGGACGTGGTGATGCCCCACTCGAACCAGCACATCGAGCCGGCGCTGAGCCCAGCGAGGAGAATGCCGTTCTCCCACGCCTCGTGGAGGATCTGGTGAATTCGCTGGGCTTTCCAGATGGCGAGCAGGTTCACCATCGATCCGCCGCCGACGTAGATGGCATCCTGTGACAGTAAGTGCTCTCTGAGTGGAACAGGGTGACGGCCGAGGCGGAACAGTGAAATGTGAGTCGGCTCGCAGAGGCGGTCCCCGAACGTCTCGTGGTAGCGGCGGATCTGGTGCTCGGAGTCGCCGCCGGCGGTCGGCAGCAGGCAGACGCGCGGACGCGGGACGCCTGCCAGCTCGAGAACGAGCTCGTCGAGCGCAGGGTCGGCGGGACCGGCGGTGAAGCCACCGCCGCCCATCGCCAGGATCGTGGGCGTCCGCCGCCTGTCAGGCGGCAAGTGCCGGCTCCACTGCGAGAGCCGCGCCGAGGAAGCGCGTTCCGAGCTCGTTCTCTGTCACTTCGGCACCTTCAGGCGTGACATGGTACGCGCGCGCCTTCTCGCGTGAGGTGACGACCTCCGCGAGCGTGCTGCCGACGAAGTGAAGGGCGGCGCCGTCTCCGGTGCCGTAGCCGGCGGGCAGGCCGTCGGCGATCGCCGCCACAAACGCGGCGCGACGCTCGGGCTTGTCTTCATAGTGAACCGCGTTGGAGAACGGCAGGAAGCCCATGCCGCGAACCGGCGTGCTCTCCCCGTGGAAGGCGGTCATCCCGTGGTCGAACCAGCACAGCGAGCCGGCGCTGAGCCCGGTCATCACGACGCCCGCCTCCCAGGCGGCGCGGAGCATGAGGTCGATCCCGTGGGCGCTCCACGTACCGAGCAGCGAGATCACGCTGCCGCCGCCGACGTAGACGAGGTCCTGCGAGCTCAGATGGGCCTTGAGGTCCGTCGCGCCGCCGTCCCGGCGGAAGAGCGAGATGTGCGACGGCTGGCAGCGCGTGGCCGGGAACGCGCGGTAGAAGCGGACGATGTAGTGGTCGGCGTCGCCCGACGCCGTCGGAAGGAAGCAGACCTTCGGGCACTCGACGCCCGTGAGGGCGAGCGCGTAGTCGTCCAGCAGCGCGTTCCCCGCCTCCATCGAGAACCCGCCACCGCCCAACGCGAGGATCTGGCGCGGACGCGTCATGGCCGGAGATTAGGGCCTGAAATCGCGCTGCGAGCGGATTTCAGCCTTCTGTCGAGGCGGTTGGGACCGCCGGTCCAGCGAAGATCTGAATCGCGGAGCTCGCTCTTCAGTGGACGTCTTCGTGCTGACAACCTGCGATGGCTATCGTCGCCGCGTCGACATCGCCGCCGTGCTGCCAGGGCGAACTCGATCCGACGACGGTGGCCGGCGTGGGCTCCGGCGAACTGCGCTGGGTAGAGG
>JBKOYW010000271.1:0-9518 GCA_046744275.1 Actinomycetota bacterium | reverse complement strand
CCGCCCGCGTCGAGCGCCGCCAGCACCGTGCCGACGCCCTGGTCGAGATGCCGGGCGCTCGCCTTGAACGCCGCGATGTCGTGGCGGACGGCGGGCGTGTCCAGGAGGTTGAAGGGCGGTGCCGAGTACAGCGCGTCGCGGATCGTGCTCGGCTCGAAGAACCTCCGGTGCGTCTCGAAGAACCCGACCGACAGGAAGAACGGCTCCGGCAGCCCCGAGGCGAGCCGGGAGGCGGCGAGCGGGGCGACGGTGGCGACGTGGTTGCTGGTGATGTCGTGCACCTCGTCGTAGCCGAGCACCTCCAGGTCGGCGGACACGTGCTGCTCGCCGATCAGCTCCGAGTGGTAGCCGCGCTCGCGCAGGGTGTGGACGATGTGATGGCCGTAGTCGTGCAGCGTCCAGCCGCGATGGGCGAGTCCCATCATGCCGTTGCGATGGGGGTACTGGCCGGTGATCAGCGCCGCGCGGCTGCCGGAGCACGTCGACGCCGCGCTGAACGCCTGGCGGAAGAGCGTGCCCTGGTCGGCCAGCCGCTGGAGGTTGGGCGTCGGCACCGGATAGCCGTACGGCTGGATGTAGCGGCCGGTGTCGTGCGAGTGCAGGTAGAGGACGTTCGTCATGTCGGTGAGGGAGCGAGGTCCCGAGCGTATGCCTCCGCCCAGCGCTCCGACAGCTCGTCGGCCTGGCGCCGCATCGCGGGCAGGGCCGGCGGCCAGTCGCGCGGGCGCTCGATACCGAGGTGGGCGAGCGTGCGCTCGAGCGCCCGCGGGAGGTCGCTCGCGATCTCCTCGTAGCTCAGCTCGAGCGCCGGCACGTTCGCGAAGAACCGGGCCCACGCCGCATCGTGCTCGGCGAGCAGGTCGACGAGGTGACGCAGCGCGCTGAAGCAGTAGGTGGCGTGCGCGCGGGCAGCCTGTGATCCCTCGTCCCGCCACGACTGCGTCTGCAGCGCGCGCCACAACGAGACCGCCTGCCGCACCGTGTCCTGCCGGCGGACCCAGACGTAGCGGGCGCCGGGGAACAGCGCCGCCGGGTCGGCGAGATGTCCCCACATGACCTTCGCCCCGAACACGCCGTTCGGCGTCGTGCCCCACGCGCGGACGCGCTCGAGATGGTCCTCGGGGCGCTCGACGTCGAGCAGCGACGAGTACGGCGGCGGGTCGGGCGGCGGCGCGTCGCCGAGCAGCGCGTGCGCGGCCGGATCGTCGAGCCCGGCGAGGTACTCGGCCGGCGCCCGCGGCCGGCCGGTGGAGGGCAGCGCCTCGAAGTACTCCTCCGGGCGCCCGGCCACGCCGGTCGCCTTGAGCCCTTCACACAGCAGCGTGCTGCCGCTCCGGGGTGTCGCGCACAGGAGGTAGGAGGTTGGCACTAAGTCGATCAAGTTGATGAAGATATCACGCCGAATGCCGCCGCCTCGGGGGTCGCGGCGAGCGCCTCGCCGGCCGCCCGCAGCGCGTCGAGCATCGCGGTCACGGCGGGCGGGCGGCGGTCGGCCGCACGCATCACGACCTCCACGGTGCGGGCCGGCTCTCCGGCCACCGTGCGCACGGCGACGTCGTCGCGCCGCGCCGAGCACAGCGCGAGCGCGGGCAGCAGCGACACTCCGAGCCCGGCGGCGATCAGCGACTGCACGGTGAGGTGATCGTCGGTCGCGAACGCGATCTGCGGTTCGAAGCCGGCCGCCGCCGCCTCGTGCAGGAGGTGGCCGCGGCACCGCTCGCAGCCCGCGATCCAGGTCTCGCCGGCGAGGGCGGAAAGGTCCAGCGGGCCGTCGTCGGTGGCCGCCGGATGATCGGCCGGCAGCACGGCGTGGGCGGGGTCGCGGAGCAGCGCGACGGTCGTGAGCTCGCGCGGGTCGCGCGCCCCGACCGCGGCGTACGTGAAACCGAGCACGAGGTCGAGCTCGCCCTCGCGCAGCAGCGGCAGGCTGGCCTCCGGCTCGGCCTCGATGAACGACACCTCGACGCCGGGGTGGGCGGCGCGCAGGCGCGTGAGCGCACCGGCCATCAGCGTCGCGCTGCCCGACGGGAAGGCGGCGAGCCGCACGCGGCCGGCGCGCAGGCCGGCGATCGCGGCCACGTCCTCCTCGGCGGCGCTCAGGCGGCTGAGCACGGCGTCGGCGTGCTCGACGAGCGCGACACCGGCGTCGGTGAGCTGAACGCCGCGGCCGAGCCTGGTCAGCAGCGCGGTGCCGACCTCGTCCTCCAGCCGCGCGATGTGATGCGAGACGGCGGGCTGCGTGTACCCGAGCGCGCGGGCAGCGGCGGACAGCGACCCCTCGCGCGCCACGGTGCGCAGCATCTGCAGCCGGCGGACGTCGAGCATGACGCCCAAGCTATCAATGATTTCTTGAGGCCACCCAGCACATCCGCATTTGTGCTTTGAGGTCGCGTCCTGCACTCTCACGCGATGCGCCTCCGACTTCTCGGCCTCTACATCGTCGTCGTGGGCGTCTGGGGCACCACCTGGATCGCGATCAAGGCGTCCGTCGACTCGATCCCGCCGCTCACCGCGGCCGGCCTGCGCTTCGCGATCGCGTTCCCGCTGCTGGTGCTGATCGTGGCGCGCATGGGTGTCCCGCTGCGGTACCCGCGCGGCCAGGGGCGCCTCTTCGCACTGGTCACGCTCGCGTACTTCACGCTCCCGTACGTGCTGATGAATTTCGGCGGCCGGGCGATCCCGTCCGGCCTCGCCGCGGTGCTCTTCGCAACGGTCTCGGTGTTCATCGTCGCGCTGTCGGTGCCGCTGCTGGGCGCGACGATCACGCGCCGGCAGGCGGTCGGCGTCGCTGTCGCGCTCGCGGCGCTCGCGGCGCTGATCGCGAACCAAACAGGCGTCGGCGGCGACGCGCATCCGCTCGGCGTGCTCGCCCTGCTCGGGGCGGCCGGCCTGCACGCGCTCGTCTACGTGTTGCTCAAGCGCGACGGCGGGTCGATCAGCCCGCTCACCCTCAACGCGCTGCCGATGGGCCTGGCGGGGCTGCTGCTGTGCACGGCGGGCCTGGCGCTCGAGCACCCGGATCCGGCGGCGGTGACCGGCGCGTCGCTCGGTGCCCTGATCTACCTCGGCACGTTCGCGTCGGTCGTCGGCTTCCTCGCCTACTTCCACCTGCTCCGGCACCTCGGGCCCGTTCCGCTCGCGGTGGTCTTCGTGCTTTTCCCGGTCGTCGCGCAGCTGGCGGCGGTCGCCGGCGGCGAGCGGGGGATGCGGGGCGGCTCGCTCGTGCTGCTGGGCGTCGTGCTGGCCGCGTCGCTGATCGCGGTCACCGGCCGGCGCGCGGCGCCGATCGGCGCATCTCCCGCGGCAACGCGCCAACCTTCCCTCGCGTTGCCTGATTGATCGAACCGTCCGAACCGGTGCGGTAGAGTCGTGCCCGGACGGGACGTCACCAGCCGGTCCCTGGCGGACCCTCCTTCCCGTGCGCTTCTCTCAACTGTTCTCGCGCCACCGCGCCAACGCGGACGAACTCGCCGCTCGCTGCGCCGCGGCCGATCGCCTCGTCGCGGACCGGGTCGCCGCGCTCGCGCGAGCCGGCGAGCGGCACGTCGCCCACCCCGACAGCGTCGAGGCATTCGCAGCGCTCGAGGCCGCCGAGGAGCTGCTCTTCATCGCCGAATACGAGCAGCGCGAGGCGCGTGCCGCGCTGCGCCGCGCGCGGCTGCGCAAGCGGTTCGCGCCCTCGGCCGAGGATCGTGCGTGGACGGAGTCGCCGTAGGCGAACCAGTCAGCCCGCGCACAAATCTTCGATTCGTCCAGGGGGACATTTATCCCCCGCTTGGAAATCCGCAAGAGGATTCCGCCCATGACCGATGCCCTCGCCGCCCTCCGCACGGAGGCCCCGACGCAGGAGACCGGCCCGCTTCCGCGTGTCGCGGAGCAGGAAGGCCCGCAGGCGACCGCCGAAGCGAGGCCCGCACCCGGCCGCTACCTCGCCACCGAGGAACGCGGCGAGCTCGTCCTGTTCGCGCTCGGCGAACGCGATGGCCAGAGCCTGCACATCGGTCGGAGCCCGGCGTCGGACATCCAGCTCGACGACGCGTCTGTGTCGCGCCGCCACGCCGTGGTCGCGCACCGCGGCGGGCGCGCCGTGCTGCTCGACGACCGGAGCCTGAACGGCATCTACGTCAACGGCCAGCGCGTGAGCGAGGCGGCGCTGAACGACGGCGACTGGATCGCCATCGGGCACGTGAGCTTGCGGTACGTCGAGGTCACCGGCGGCTGAGCAGTCCGGCCGTCGGCGCTACCGACCCGCACCGCATGAAACCCGGCCCGGGCTTGCACAGTAAGCCCGGGCCGGGCATATCTTCCGGATGTGGCCAAGCCCAAGCCCCACGGGCACTTCCTCGCCGGCGAGGCCGGCGAGCTGGCTGGCGTGACCGGAAACACGATCGGTCAGTGGGCCCGCTGGGGCTACATCCGCGCGTCGCAGTCCGACGGTGAGCCGCACGTCTACAGCGTCGAGGACGTGGCAGAGGCGGCGATCGTGGGGGAGCTGCTCAGGCGCGGCGTCCGCCACCGCGACGTCCGCCGCGCGATCGCCCGGCTCGGCGCGTACGGCGAGTGGCCGCTGAGCGAGGCGCCCCTGGCGACCACGCCGGAGGGCCGGATCGTGCTGTGCGAGAACGGCGGCGCCTACGCGCTGTCGGCCCGGGGGTGGCAGCGGATGGCAGCGCCGCCTTCGGTCGAGGCGGTCCGGCTGCGGCTGAAGCGCTCATAGGGACCGAACTTCGGCTGCGTGGGGACGAGGGAGTCGGCCGTGGGGTTGCAAACCGTCGCTATTCGACGGTCAGCGAACCCCACCGATTCGGTGGGGTTTATCTAGTCACGCATACCGTGTCTTAGCAACCCCACGTCAGCCACAGCGGCTGGCGCTCCCAGCCTCCGTACCCAGCCGCAGTTCGCTAGCGCCGGCGCAGGCGGCGAGCGGCTCGGCCGACGGCCGAGCTGTCGAGCGCCTCGCCAAGCGTGCCGAGCCCGTTCGCCACGGTATGGCCCGCGCGGCCGAGCGACCCGGGCTCGGAGGGCTCGATCGCGCGATCGGGCTCCCGGCCCTCGGCGGCGACGACCTGGCGCGCTTCCTCCTCGATCCCGCGCAGCCGCGTCTCCCAGCGCCGGTGGAAGGCGGCCAGCTCGGTTCCGTCGCGGTGCTCGGCGAGCTCGGCCAGGTAGCCCAGCAGCAGCGTCACGTGCACGATGTCGAGCACAGCGCCGCGCAGCGCCTGGTTGCGCTCGAGCATGAGGTCGCTCACCCCGCGCAGGCCGGCCGCGTTGGCGCCGACGCCCTGGGCGGTGGGGAAGCCGTAGAGCTCGTGGAGCGCGCACTGCTCGTTGAGCTCGTCGAGCAGCTCGCGCGCCGCGCCCGCGCCGCGATCCATCACGGCACCGGCGTCGCCGCCGAGCCGGCGGCCGAGCTTGGACCAGTGGCCGCCGAGCTGGCGCGCCATCGCGTGCAGCTCGCGCAGCGCCCGGTGCTCGGCCGGGAACAGGCCCTGGCTGCTTACCGGTAGCGGCCCGGTTCCCACAGCGGCTCGCCGTCGCCGGCGGCCACGTTGACCGCGCGCGAGAGGATGAACAGGAGGTCCGACAGGCGGTTGAGGTAGCGCACGCACTCCGCGTTGACGTCCTCGCCGCACGCGATGGTCCGCCGCTCCGCACGCCGGCACACCGTCCGGCAGACGTGCAGCTGCGCCGCGAGCGCGGTCCCGCCGGGCAGCACGAAGGACTTCAGGTTCGGCAGCTCCGCGTTGACCTCGTCGCAGGCCTGCTCGAGCCAGGCCGTCTGCTCCGCCACCACGCGCAGCCGCTCGCGGTCGCCGCCGTGCGGGACCGAGATGTCGGCGCCGACGTCGAACAGGTCGTTCTGCACCCGCGCCAGCCAGCCGGCAAACCGCTCCGGCACGCCCTCCATCGCGAGCGCCACCCCGAGCTGCGCGTTGAGCTCGTCGACAGTGCCGTACGCCTCGATCCGCGCGTGCGTCTTCGGCACCCGGCTTATGTCGCCGAGATGGGTCTCGCCGCCGTCGCCGAGACGGGTGTAGATGCGGGTGAGATTGACGGTCACCGGTCGTCCGGGGTATAGCATGGGGCCGTTCAAGGTCGGTGGACAGGGAAGCCGGTGAGAATCCGGCGCGGACCCGCCACTGTCACCGGGGAAGCCCACCGCATGCGGCGAAAGCCGCGGCCACTGGCATCGCAGCGCGAGCCGGGAAGGCGACGGAGGGTCGGGCCCGGGAGCCAGGAGACCTCCCTCCGACCCCAGCCGATTCGCCCTCGCGGAAAGGGGTGGCTCCACCGATGAAGCTCCGATCTCCCGCCGGCATCGTCGCCGGTCTTCTCAGCGCCGTGCTGCTCGCGCCGCCGCCTGCCTTCGCAGGCCCGAACGTGACCGTGCGCGTCGAGGGCGCCGGCGGGACGCTGCTCGAGCGCACCCGGGTCACGCTTCCCGATACGCCGCCGCCGGTGGCGAGTTGCGGCGCTCACACGGCCGCGGCGGCGATCGAGGTCGCGACCGGCGGCAACTGGGACCGGCAGGCGTTTACGAACACCATCCTCGGCGAGACGCATGCCTTCACGAGCTCGGACTATTGGGCCGAGTGGCTCGACCGCGGCTCCGGGATCAAGCGCGGCGCGGGGATCTGCGCCGACGTGCTCAACGCGGGCGATGGGGTCGTGATGCTCGCGGACGTCTCGCCGCCGCCGAACTACGTGCCGACCGTCTTCCCGCTCGACCTCGAGGGGGTTCCGGCGCAAGCGCGTGTCGGCGACCCGATCACCGTCACGGTAGTCGAGTACCGGTCGGCCACCGGCGGCATCGGCGAGGGCGACCGCAAGCCGGTGGCCGGCGCGACGGTGCGGGCGGGTGCTGCGAACGCGACCACCGGCACGGACGGTCGCGCGACGCTTGTCCTCGGCGAGCGCGGAGCGCTGAAGGTCAAGGCCACGCGGCCCGGCAACACCGCGTCGGGCGCCGAGGACGTCGTGGTGGGCGACGTCGCGGCGGCGCCTGCGCCGCCCGACACCACGGCGCCGACCGGCACCATCCTCGGCATCCGCGACGGGCAGCGCTTCACGCGCCGGCGCGCGCCGCGCGAGCTGCGCGGCACCGCGTCGGCCGACCCGTCCGGCCTGTGGGCCGTGAAGATCCGCCTCACGCGCCGCCTGGGCGGCACGTGCTGGTACTTCTCCGGCACCAAGGAGCGGTTCCTCGAGCGGACATGCGGCAAGCAGTACGCGTTCAAGGTCGGCGAGAGCACCGAGTGGAGCTATCTGCTGCCGGCGCGGCTGCCGCGCGGCCGCTACACGCTCGACGTCTACGCCGTCGACAAGGCGTTCAACCGCGGCGCCGAGACACGGGTTGTGTTCCGCGTCCGATGAGGCGGCTCGTCGTCATCGCTATCGCCCTGGCGGCCGCCGCGCCCGCTCCGGCCGCGGCGTCCGAGGTCGAGCTGATGGTCGTCGGCAAGCAGCGCGTCCTGCGCGACGCGGCCGAGGTGCGCCTGAAGGAGCGCAAGGTCAAGGTCGGCCGCCGCACCTGCCGGGTCGGCGCGAAGACGCCGCTGTCGGCGCTCGCCTCGACCCGCCTGAAGCTCGGCATCCGCGACTACGGCCGCTGCGGCAGGCGCCCGCGTGACGCGGTCGGGCTGTACGTGACGACGGTCGCCGGCGAGCGCGAG
Organism: Actinomycetota bacterium; assembly: GCA_046744275.1. Classification (GTDB taxonomy): domain Bacteria; phylum Actinomycetota; class Thermoleophilia; order Solirubrobacterales; family Solirubrobacteraceae; genus DASSUW01. Next base: position 1,845 of record JBKOYW010000271.1, on the reverse strand, counting down.
CGCGGCCGCGGCGGGTGGGTCTACAAGATCGGGCGCCGCACCCCGAGCATCGGCGCGGCCGACGTCAGCGGCCGGCTGCGCGACGGCGACCGGGTCGTCTGGTTCTGGTGCGAGCAGGACGACACCGGCGGGTGCCAGCGCTCGCTCGAGGCCCGGCCCGACCGGACCTCCGCCCTGCCGGGCGAGACGCTGCGGGTGACCGTGCGCGGCTACGACGACAACGGCAAGGGCGTCCTCGTCGAGGGCGCCACCGTGAGCCTCGGCTCGGCGACCGCGCTCACGGGCGCCGACGGCGTGGCCAACCTCACGGTCGTCGAAGGCGGCGCGCTCGAGGCCTTCAAGGACGGCCTCGTCCGCGCGTTCCCGACCGAGGTGACCGTGGGATGAGGTGGCTCGCCCTCCTGCTCTGCCTGCTCGTCGCCGGCTGCGGGTTCGGCGAGGGCGCCACGCGCGGCGACGTCACGCTGACCGTGACGCGCGACTTCGGCACCGAGCGCCTGCATGAGGGCATCGACGAGGAGACGGCCAACGAGGGCGACACCGTGATGCGCCTGCTGCAGCAGAACTACGAGGTCGAGACGCGCTACGGCGGCGGGTTCGTGCAGGAGGTCGACGGCATAGCGGGCGGCCGCGAGGACGGCCGGCGCGCCGACTGGTTCTACTACGTGAACGGGATCGAGGCGCCCGTCGGCGCGGCCGAGCGCCGCGTCACGGCCGGCGAGCGCGTCTGGTGGGATCACCATCAGTGGGAGGCGGCGCTGCGCGTCCCCGCCGTGGTGGGCTCGTTCCCGGAGCCGTTCCTGACAGGCCTCGAGGGCAAGCGATTCCCGGTCAAGCTCGTCTGCGTGGGCGACGCCGACCGCGCCTGCGAGGAGGTCGAGACGCGGCTCGAGGACGCCGGTGTGAAGGCCATCTCGCGGTCGGTGGTCCAGCAGTCGCCCGGCGAGGAGGTGCTGCGCGTGTTCGTCGGCCGCTGGGCGGACGTGCGGGGCGACAGCGTCACGCGCCGGCTCGAGCGCGGGCCGGAGGCCACGGGCGTGTATGCGCAGCCGAACAGCGCGGGCGACGAGATCGAGCTGCTCGACTCCGGCGGCGAGCCGGTCCGCACGCTGCGCGCGGGCGGAGGCCTGGTGGCGGCCACCAGCGTCGAGGGCCAGGCGCCGACATGGATCGTCACCGGCACCGACGAGGTCGGCCTGGCCGCGGCCGCCGCGGCGCTGACCGAGGAGCGGCTGGAGCAGCACTTCGCGCTGGCGGTCGAAGGCGGGACCGACGTCCCGTTGCCCGTCACCGACGATCCGGGGACGACGGCGCCGTGATGCACCACCGCCGCGCCACGCCGCTGCACGCCGCGCGGGCCGGCGTCGCGGCGACGTGGTGTCTCGTGCTCGGCATCGTCGCGCTGTCGTTCGAGCATCCGCTCCTGCTGGTCGCCCTGCTGGCGATCACGCTCGCCGCCGCGGCGGCGGCGAAGGTCGGCCGGACGGTCGCGCGGGCGGCGCTGTGGGCGGTGCCGTTCGCGGTCGTGATCACGGTCGTCAACGCGGTGGTGGTGCGCGACGGCGTGACCGTGGTGTTCCGCGGCGGCACGGTGCCCGGCCTCGGCCGGCTCGACGTGACCGCGGAGGCGATCGCCTACGGCGCCGTGCTCGGGCTGCGGGCGATGGCGATCATCGCCACCGCCGCGCTGCTGGCCGCGACCGTCGACCCGGACGAGCTCCTGCGTGCGCTGCGCCGCGGGTCGCTGCGGACCGGCGTCACCGCGGCACTCGCCACCCATCTGATCCCCGTACTCGCCCGCGACGGCCGGCCGCTTGCCGACGCCCAGCGCGCGCTCACCGGCGG
>JBKOYW010000335.1:0-3288 GCA_046744275.1 Actinomycetota bacterium | reverse complement strand
CTCGTGAACCGCCCGCGCGCGCTGCTGCTCGACGAGCCGCTCGGCGCGCTCGACCTGCGTCTGCGCAAGCAGCTCCAGATCGAGCTCAAGCGGATCCAGCAGGACGTCGGCATCACGTTCGTGCACGTCACGCACGACCAGGAAGAGGCGATGAGCATGGCCGACACGATCGCGGTCATGAGCGACGGCAGGATCGAGCAGGCCGGCAGCGCCGCCGACCTCTACGAGCGCCCGCGCACCGAGTTCGTGGCCAACTTCCTCGGCGTCTCGAACCTCGTCGACGCGCGCATGCGCGCCTCGCAGAACGGCCAGGCGACGGTCGAGACGCACGACGGTGCCACGCTGCACGTGCCGTCCGACCGGATCGGCCCGCACGGCACCGACGCGGTCAGGATCGGCGTGCGGCCCGAGAAGGTCCGCCTCTCCCCCGCCGGCGCTGAGGTCGCCGAGGGTGCCAACGTGCTGCGCGGCACGGTGGTCGTGGCATCGTTCCTCGGGGTCTCGATCCAGTACGTCATCCGCGCCGCGGGGGGCGAGGAGCTGACCGTCTTCGCCCAGAACCTGGACGGGGCCGAGCCGGAGTCGCTCGGACCCGGCCGCGAGGTCCAGCTGTCGTGGGACCCGCAGCACACCTTCGTCGTCGCCAAGGAGGGGTCTTGACCGATCACCTGTCACGCCGCAAGTTCCTGACCCGCGCCGGCGGCGCGGGGCTCACGTTGACCAGCCTGCCCGCGATCTTCGCCGCCTGCGGCGGCGTCGAGGGCTCGCAGGAGAAGGCCGCGGAGAACAAGGAGCAGGCTAAGGAGGTCAGCCACCCGAAGACCGAGATCGGCGACTGGACGTTCTCGAACTGGCCGCTCTACATGGACAAGTCGCTGCTGAAGGCGTTCGACAAGAAGTACGGCGGCAAGGTCCGCTACCTCGAGGACATCAACGACAACTACGAGTTCTTCGGAAAGGTCCGCCAGCAGCTCGAGAACGGCCAGCCGATCGGCCGCGACATCGTCGTGCTGACCGACTACATGGCCGCACGCTGGGTGCGCAACGGCTACTGCGCGCCGATCGACAGGAAGAACGTTCCGAACGCCTCGAACATCGTCGAGAACCTCGCGTCGATCAACTACGACCCGGACCGCACGTACACGCTGCCGTACCAGTCCGGTGCGATCGGCGCGGGCTACAACATCAAGAAGACCGGCCGCGAGCTCACGAGCGTCGCCGACCTGTTCGACCCGAAGTTCAAGGGCCAGGTGACGATGTTCTCCGAGCCGTACGACTCGGCCAGCACGGTCCTCCTCGGCGACGGCATCGACTGCTCGAAGGCGAGCCTCGACCAGATCCTCGGCGCGATCGAGAAGATCGGCAAGGCCAACGACGACGGCCAGTTCCGGCGCTTCACCGGCAACGACTACACGACCGACCTGGCGAAGGGGAATGTCTGGGTCTCGCTCGCCTACTCGGGCGACCTCGTCCAGCTCCAGAGCGACAACCCCGACCTGCGCTTCTCGTACTTCGAGGAGGGCAACGTCGCGTTCAACGACAACATGCTCATGCCCGCCGAGGTCGAGCACGCGTACGCCGCCGAGACGATGATGAACTACCTCTACGACCCCGAGGTGGCGGCCAAGCTCGCGGCGTGGGTCAACTACATCTCGCCGGTGAAGGGCGCCAAGGAGATCCTCGAGAAGACCGATCCCGACATCGCCAACAACGAGCTGATCTTCCCGCCGGAGGAGGTCCAGGCGAAGATCAAGGCGTACCCGGCGCTGTCCCCGGCCGACGAGCGCGCGATGCAGGAGGCGATGGCCAAGGTCACCGGCGCGTAGAGCGATGCTGCGGCTCTCGCTCCACCGCCGCCGCCAGCTGCTGCCCTGGATCTTCATCGGGCCAGGCCTGGTGTGGCTGATCGTGTTCTTCGCGATCCCGCTGGTCAACCAGCTCAACGTGTCGCTCCAGACCGGCGACCCGGAGACCGGCTACGTGTTCACCTGGGCGTTCTCGACCTACGCGGACGCCGTGCGCGAGTACGACACGCAGTTCCTCCGCTCGATCGGCTACGCCGCGAGCGCGACCGTCCTGTGCTTCGTGATCGGGTTCCCGCTGGCGTACTTCATCGCGTTCAAGGCGGGGCGCTGGAAGAACTTCATGCTGCTGCTGATCATCCTGCCGTTCTTCGTCTCGTACGTGCTGCGGACGGTGAGCTGGCAGCTGATCCTGGCCGACGACGGCTTCGTCGCCGACACGCTGCGCACGGTCGGCCTGCTCGGCGACGACGGCCGGCTGCTCGCCACGCGCACGGCGGTGATCGCCGGCATCACCTACAACTTCCTGCCCTTCATGGCGCTGCCGCTGTACGTGTCGCTCGAGAAGATCGACAAGCGCCTGATCGAGGCGGCGACCGACCTCTACGCCAGCCGCGCGACGGCGTTCCGCAAGGTCACGTTGCCGCTGGCGCTGCCCGGCATCTTCGCCGGCTCGCTGCTGACCTTCATCCCGGCGTGCGGGGACTTCATCAACGCCGCGCTGCTCGGCACGCCGCGCCAGTTCATGATCGGCAACGTCATCCAGAGCAAGTACCTGGTGATCCAGGACTACCCGGAGGCGGCGGCGCTGTCGTTCATCCTGATGACCTTCATCCTGATCGGGATCTTCATCTACGCCCGCGTGCTCGGCGCCCGCAACCTGACCGAGGCGGCGATCTGATGGGCGTCGACCGGGTCCGCACGTGGGCGCTGGGGATCTGGTCGGGCCTCGCGCTGCTGTACCTGTTCATCCCGATCTTCGTGATCGTGGTGTTCTCGTTCAACGACCCGCAGGGGCGGTTCAACTTCACGTGGCAGGGCTTCACGCTCGACCACTGGGCGAACCCGTTCGAGAACCCCGATCTCGCGCTGGCGATGAAGAACTCGTTCCTGATCGCGCTGATCTCGACGCTTATCGCCACCGCGCTCGGGACGTTCATGGCGATGGCGCTGGTCCGCTACGGCTTCCGGGGCCGCGCGCTGGTCGACTTCTTCGTGTTCTTGCCGCTGTCGACGCCCGAGGTCGTGATCGGCGCCGCGCTGCTCGCGCTGTTCCTGACGATGGCGGTCAACACCGGCTTCGCCACGATCGTGATCGCCCACGTGATGTTCACGGTCTCGTACGTGGTGGTGACCGTGAAGGCGCGGCTGGAGGGCATGGACCGCCACATCGAGGAGGCGGCGATGGACCTCGGGGCGTCGGAATGGACGACGTTCCGCAAGATCACGCTGCCGATGATCGCGCCCGGCGTCGGCGCCGCCGCCC
>JBKOYW010000226.1:0-7290 GCA_046744275.1 Actinomycetota bacterium | reverse complement strand
CCTCGTGGAGATCAACCTCGCCGGCGCGCCCGCGGACCCGCGCCGCGAGCGCGCGCGCGATCTGAGCCACGCGGCGGCGGACGCCCGCCGCCGCGCGCTCGCCTGACGGGTCCCCTCAGCAGCCTCCGCCGCCGATCGGATTCCGCTGCTCGCACGTGAGATCGGCGAACTCGCCCGTGTCGGGGACGTTCTGGGCCCACCCGTTGTAGACCAGCGGGATCGGGAGCACGCCCTGACCGCCCATGCCGATCTCTTCGATCGGACGGTCGTCCTGCTTGGTGTCCTCGGTGGACGCGAGGACGACCTTGCCGAGGATCGTGGCATCGACCGGGCTGCCGTCGTTGTTCGGGTCCGGATCCACGACGGTCATCGTGTTGGCGAACTTGCTCGAGACGTAGAGCAGGTAGCCGCCGCCCTTCTTGGCGCCGAAGTTGGCGCCGTGACAGCCGGCGTCGCAGGGCAGGCTCTTGACGAGCGTGTCCGTCTTCGTGTCGATGAACGTGATCGTGGCCGTCAGCGTGTTGGCCTGCACCACGTAGTCGCCGGTCGGAGCCACGGGCGTCTGGATCGGGAGCCCACCGATCGGTCCCGTGATCTCGCCGGTGATCGGATCGTAGTTCTCGAGCAGGTTGATCGTCTTCGTCACGTGCTGCGGCGCCGACATGTCGACGACGCTGACCGTGTTGTCCACGTAGTTCGACACGTAGTACTTGCTCGCGTCGGGCATCATGCCGCTGGCGATCGGCAGCGACCCGGTGTGCACCTTGGAGGTGATGGTGCCTGCAGGGACGTTGAGCAGCGTCGAGTCGTCGCTGTTGGAGTTCGGCGACGACATCGTGTGACCATCCGGCCCCATCCAGTGGGCATGCGGATGGCTGGGCCGCTCGCCGGGGCCCTGCAGCGGGATCTTGCGCTCGATCTTCAGGCTCTTCGGGCTGAGCTCGGCGACCTCGCCCTCGCCGTTGAGCGTCGTGTGCACCTGATCGGTGTCCACGCGCGTCATGACGTGCGCCGGCGCCTCGCCGACCACGCGGCTCGCTTCGAGCTTGCCGGTCTCTCGGTCGAACGCGACGAGTCGGTTGCCGAACCACTCGGTGTTGTAGATCAGCTTCTGGTCGCGGTCCGTCCAGAGATTGTGGGGATTGTTGAAGTCGAGCTTCGGCAGGGCGACCTTCTTGGTCACGTTCCAGGTCTCCGCGTCGACGGCCGTGGCCGTCCCGGGCTTCGTCTTGTGGGCGGTCTTCTCGTACTCAGTGTCGATCCAGACCTCGCCCACGCCCTTGACCGTCGGAGCCGTCGCCTTCGGGAGCGTGACCGGCTCCTTGAAGCGCGTGCCGAGGAACTCGTCGAGGTTGTCGATGACCACCGGGTTGCCGTCCTTGTCGAAGGCGCGCACCGGCACGGCGGGGTACACGGGGTCCCACGTCGTCGGATGCGATGCACTGTGAACCTGGTAGTTGCCCGGGTTGGTGACGATGAAGAACGCGCGCACCAGCCTGATGGCGAGGTCGGACGCCGTCGGCACCGTGACCCCGCTCTTGAGCGTGAGCGTCTTGCCGAGGTCGAGCTCAGGCGTCGCCGGGTCGTCGACGATGGTTGCTCCGAGCATGAACGGGTGCAGTTTGCAGATGAAGACGTAGAGCCCGGGATCGGTCAGCGTGACGTCCTCGGTTCCCTGGAAAGCTTCGGGCTGATCGAACGGCATCGCGCTCGCACCGGTCGGGAAGGCGAGGCTGCTCGCCGTGTGCACGGTCATCGCGTCCGGCTTGGCGACGTTGAACCGCACGGTGGTACCGCTCGGGACGATGGCGAGCGAGCGCGTGCCGGCGATCGTCTGCCCGGTGTCGAACCAGTTGCCGGGGTTGTCCGTCAGATCGATCTGCTTGACGTCCGATGCCGTGGCGGCGGGAACGCTGGAGTCGCTCGGCAGCCCGAGGCCTCCGAGCGCCATCCCGAGTAGGACGAGTCCGACCGGTCCGAGCAGCAGGCCGGTGCGAAGCCGTCGTACCCCGACGCTCCGGCGCGACCGACCCGCGAGGAGCGCGAAGGCCAGGAGGGTGAGCGGAACGATCGCCACCTGCGCGAGGAGCGCGTCGTGAAGGCCGTGCTCGAGCATTCCGGCCAGCCCGGGTCCGGTGTCCTCATGATGATGATGATGAGCGCCTGCGACGGCGCCGTCGATCCGCTCGTGGATCGTCGTCGCCGGCACGAGCAGCAGGCCCAGCGTCACGGATGCCGCGACGGCTTGCGCGGGCGGCCGGCCGTGCCGACGGCCCATCGTCACCGCTATGAGCGCCAGCGGCCAGAGCAGTGCGCCATCCCGGACGACGTGGAGCAGATGGCCGCCCGTCGACGCGTCGAGGCCGAGCGAGAGCGTGTGGTAGAGGTGCTCCCAGCCGACCGTGACCAGCGCGACCAGCGTGGCGACCACCACCGTGCCGGCAGAGGGCGTCCAGGTGCGTTGCGCTGTGGCCGCGTGAGTCGTTTTGTGAGCTGGCTCCGTCATCGACGTCGCACTCCTTCGTTCGGGACTGAAGTGCGACGGACGCTCTCAGCACGCGACCACGAGGGTAAGGGGGCGCACCGCCAAGACCGTGGCGGACAACCGACGACCTGTGGGCGGCCGACCTCCAGCCCCGACTAGAGGATCGCGATGCCGGTCATCACCGCCGAGCAGATGGGCGACTACGGCAGCGACGCCCACTACGAGTTCGTCCTCGACCTGCTCCTGACGGGGCTCCGGACCTAATCCAGGACCCTGCCGAAGAACCCCACGGCGAGCTCGGTGATCCGCCGCTTGACCTCGTCGGTCTCCAGCCCCGTGGTCGGGACGCTCGCGGGGAAGGGGACCCCGGTCAACGACGCGACCAGCGGCCTGATGTCCGCGGGTTCGGTGAAGGTGGCCAGGGAGCAGTACTGCGTCGCCCAACCCGAGCTGGGGTGGGTGACGATCCCGCTCGCCGTGTGGAGGTCGAGGATCGCGTTGGGGTCCCGCTGCGCGATGTCGCCGGCCGCCTGAACCTGGTCGCAGTACGTGGAGTCGAAGCTGCGGTGGACCGCGTTCGGGATCGAGACGAAGGCCTTCTCCGTCGTCCCGAGGTCGTCGAAGGCCGCCTCGCTGACCGCCTGCGGGGACGTCATGTCGAGCGCTCCCGCGACCAGCAGCGTGGGAATCATCACGTTCCCGACGTTGGCGCCGGACGTGACGGCGGCAGCGCCGATGGCCATCCCCATGATCGCCTTCACCCGAGGCTCGGGGCCGAAGCCCCACGGCCCGCTCCCGCCTGCGGCGGCGAGCGCCGTGACGGTGCCGCGGGAGTGCCCGAGCACACCCGCCCGGTCGACGTCGGCGCGGCGGCCGAGCCAGCGCGGCAGCTTGTCGAGCGTGGCGCTGATGTCCCTGACGCGGTCTTGCATGCTCCTGGCGAGGTCCGGCCTCGAGCACGGCGACGGCCGTCCGTCGTTGCACGGGAAGACCTGGGTGCCGGCCCGCGTGTTGATGAAGTCGATCCGCACGTCCTCCTGCGTGTTGTTCACGTGCGAGGGCGCGGCGACGACGAACCCGGCGCCGGCGATCCGCTCGAGCGTGTACGCGTAGTCGATCGGGTCGTTGACCGACCCGTGGGAGAACACGATCACGGGGAACCGCTCGTCGCCGTGGCGGATCGGCGCGTCCTCGCGGGCGAACTCGGCCTTGACCCTCCATGACAGCGGGGTCCACGGCGCGGGCAGCTTCTGGCGATAAAGCGCCGACGTGTAGCGGGCCTTGGCACGGCCCTGGCGCTCGGCGGGATACCAGAGATGGACGTCAACCTCCCGCGTCTCGCCCTGTGCCGATCCCGTGACCTCCATGCGCTCGACGGTGTGACCGACGCGCAGATCGGGCGCCGCCGCTGCGGTGCCGGCTCCGCCGATGCCGATGGCCAGAAGTGCCGCGGACAGAGCCCGCCAAGTCAACGTGATGCGCTTCATGAGGCCCCCCTCGCGTCGGATGGATCCGGGCGTCGCCGCCGCCGTCGACCCTAAGGCAAGCCGCTCAGCAGCGTCAAGTGATCTTGGTTCCCATAGCGCTCAGGCGTCGGCTACCGGGTCACGATCGACGTCCTGCTCGAGGACCGGCGGCGTCGCCGTAGCAAGCGGCCGAGCAGATACGGCGGCGCGGCGATCGCCGCCCCGATCACTGCCAAGGGAGCCAGCACCGCGAGCAGCAGGATCGCGGGCAGGACGACGAACAGGATGATGCCGGGTACGGCGGTTAAGAGCAGCGGCATCAGCGCAGCGCCGAGGCCGGCGCTGAGGTCGATCAGCTCTTCCAACATCTCCACGATCGCCGGGCGGCGGGTGTGGGACTCAGGGGCGTGGTCGTGCATGATGGACGTCCTCGATGTGGGGGGTGCGTTTGACTCCTCACAGACAAGACGCATCGCAGACGCGCGATGTGACACGAGACGACGCCTCAGCGGAAGACGATCGTGCGGCCGCCGTGCACGAGCACGCGGTCCTCGAGGTGCCAGCGAACCGCGCGCAGGAGCACGATCCGCTCGAGGTCGGCGCCGGTCTGCACGAGCGCCTCGACGTTCTCGCGGTGGGTGACGCGGGCGACGTCCTGCTCGATGATCGGGCCCGCGTCGAGCTCCTCGGTCACGTAGTGGGCGGTCGCGCCGATCAGCTTGACGCCGCGCTGGTACGCGCGCGCGTAGGGGTCCGCGCCGGCGAAGGCCGGCAGGAACGAGTGATGGATGTTGATGATCGGCGTCCGCGCCGCGGCCAGGAACGTCGGGCTGAGGATCTGCATGTAGCGGGCGAGCACGATCAGGTCGTAGGCGCCGCCGAGCAGCTCGAGCAGCGCCGCCTCGGCGGCGGGCTTGCCGTCGCGCGGCACCGGGATGTGCTCGAAGTGCACGCCGAAGCGCGTCGCCTCGGCCTCCATGTCGGTGTGGTTGGAGACCACCAGCGGGATGTCGGCGGGCAGCTCGCCGCGCCGCCACCGCCACAGCAGCTCGGCGAGGCAGTGGTCGTAGCGCGAGACGAGGATCGCCACCTGCTTGCGCCGGGCAGCGTAGTACATCCGCCAGTCCATCCCGAACGGCTCGGCCACCTCCTTGCCGAAGTCGCGCTCGAACTCCTCGGCGATGTCCTCCACCCCGTCGAGCCGGAACTCCGTCCGCATAAAGAACACGCCGCCCTCGGGGTCGGTCGTGTGCTGGTCGGACTGCAGGATGTTCGCCCCGCGGTCGCGCAGGAACTGCGACAGCGCGGCGACGATCCCCGGGCGGTCGGTGCACGACACCAGCAGCCGCGCGACGCCGTCCATGTCACACTGCCGCGCCGAGCCGCGCCAGGGTGTCGCGGCGCCAGCGCTCGGTCCGCTCGAGCTCGTTGAAGGTGTAGAAGTGCAGGCCGCCGACGTTCGCCGCCGGGTCGTCGAGGCACGGACCGAGCGCCCGCAGGAGCGGGTCGGGCGTGAATGTCCGCGTGATCAGCCGCCGGACCCACGCGCGGTGGGCGCGCAGGAAGCGCGCGGACTCGCCGAGGCCGATCTTCATCGAGATGCGCAGCAGCTTGGAGTTGTCGACGATCCCCGGCATCCCGATCCAGATCGGCAGGTGGGTGCCCCGCGCGCGCACGCGCGCGATCCACGTCTGGATCGTGGCGGGGTCGAAGCAGATCTGGCTGACGATGTAGGTCGCCATCTCCGCCTTCTCGAACATCGCCTGGATCGTGGTCTCGTCGTCGATCAGGTGGTGGCTCTCCGGGTAGCCGGTGATGCCGACCTCGTCGAAGCCGTCGAGTACGCGCAGCAGCGACGCGGCGTCCGGGAACTGGCCGGGCTCCTTGGCGTCGCCCGCCGGCACGAACACCTCGCGGATGCCGGCCGCCCGCAGCCGTTCGGCGATCTCCGCGGCGTGCGCGGCGTCGCGGACGAGACGGGCGGAGACGTGCGGGACGACCCGGTAGCCGTGAGCGGCGATGCGCTCGCTGACCGCCAGCGTCGCGTCGAGGCCCTTCGACGGCGAGGCCGTCACCGTCACGGTCACCGCGCGCGGCACGTGCGCGAGTACCTGATCCTCGATCCCGTCGACCGGCAGGACCTCGTAGCGAGGGTGCTCGAGGTGCGTGATCACCTCACTGATATATCACGCCCGGTAAAATCCTGCGCCAGAGGGCGACAGCGGCGTGTTCCCGCGGATCAGGTCCGCGGCCTTCTCGGCCACCATCATCGTGGGCGCGTAGATATTGGCGTTGGTGATCGAGGGGAACACCGAGGCGTCCACCACGCGCAGGCCCTCCACCCCGTGCACGCGCAGCGTCGCGGAGTCGACGACGGGACCCATCGGGCACGTGCACGACGGGTGCAGGGCCGTCTCGGCGTCGCGCGCGACCCAGTCCAGGATCTGCTCGTCGGTCTCGACCGCCGGCCCCGGCGAGAGCTCGCCGCCGTCGAGCTCGGCGAACGCGGGTTGGGCGAGGATCCGGCGCGCGGTGTGGATCGCCTCGATCCACTCGCGCCGGTCGTTCTCGGTCGAGAGGTAGTTGAAGCGCAACGCCGGGTGCTTTCGCGCGTCGGTCGACGTGATCCGCACGGTCCCGCGCACATCCGAGTACATCGGGCCGACGTGAAACTGGTAGCCGTGCTCGGAGGTGGGGGCGCTGCCGTCGTAGCGCACGGCGAGCGGCAGGAAGTGGAACATCAGGTTCGGATAGGCGACCGCGTCGTTGGAGCGGGCGAAGCCGCCGGCCTCGAAGTGGTTGGTCGCGCCCGGCCCGCGGCGCCCGAACAGCCACTGAGCGCCGACCCACGGGCGGTTGCGCCACTTGAGCGCCGGCTGCGCCGACACCGGCTGCGTGCACGCGTGCTGCACATAGACCTCGAGGTGGTCCTGCAGGTTGTCGCCGACCGGCAGGTCCGCGACGACACGCACCCCGAGCGCCTCGAGCTCGCCGGCCGGGCCGACGCCGGAGAGCTGCAGCACCTGCGGCGATCCGATCGCGCCGCCGCACAGGATCACCTCGCGCCCGCGCACCACGCCGCCGCTCGTCTCCACGCCGACCGCCCGCGAGCCCTCGAAGACCACTCGGCCGACGAGCTGGCGCGTCCGGATCTCGAGGTTCGAGCGCCGCCGGACCGGATGCAGATAGGCGCGCGCGGCGCTCCAGCGGCGGCCGCGGCGGATGTTGCGGTCGAACGGCGCGAACCCCTCCTGCTTGAAGCCGTTGACGTCGTCGGTGAGCGGGAAGCCGGCCTGCTGGACGGCCGCGAACAGCGCGTCGAACAGCGGCCCGCGCGCC
>JBKOYW010000182.1:0-9813 GCA_046744275.1 Actinomycetota bacterium | reverse complement strand
GTCCCAGAGCGCGTCGTACTCGCGGCGGATCTTGAAGATCGCCGCCATGCGGTGGTTCTCGATCAGCAGCTCGAGGAAGTTCTCGATCAGGTCGTCGGCGCCGGTGATCGCCTTCTCGAGGCCCTCCTTCTTCTCGTCCGTGCTCAGGTAGGGCGAGAAGAAGAAGACCTGCAGGTCCCGGTCCTCGGAGATGGCATCGGCGATCTCGCCGAGCTGGTCGCGCACGGCGTCGAGCTTGTCCTGCTCCTTGGCGACCTCGAACAGCGAACGGGCGTAGACCGCGGCGATCTCCTCCATCAGCGCTCCTCGCCCGAGAGGGAGGCGAAGTCGAGCTCGGCCAGGGCCTCCTCGACCAGCCGCTTGTGATCCTCGTCGGTCAGCGTCTTGCGCGTGACCTTCTCGGTCGCCATCACGGTGAGGTCGGCGACCTCGGCGCGGATCTCCTGGATCGCGCGGCGCGTCTCGGCCTCGATGTCGCGCCGGGTCTGCTCCATCATCTCCTCGCGCTTGGAGCGCGCGTCGGCGACGATCTCGCTCTCGGCGGCCTCGCCCGTCTTGCGCGCGCGGGCGACGATCTCGTCGGCCTGGCCGCGCGCCTCGGCGAGCCGCTCGCGGTACTCGGCGAGGATCTGGTCCGCCTCCGTGCGCGTCCGCTCGGCCGCGTCGATCGACTCCTCGATCGCCTTCTGGCGGCGGTCGAGCGCCTCGGCGATGCGCGGGAACACGTACTTGCCGAGGATCCACAAGCTGACCCCGAAGACGATGAGCGTCCAGATCATCAGCCCGACGTCGGGCGAGACCAGGAAGCTGCCGCCCTCGTCCTCGCCCTCGGCGGCGGCCGCGATGGTGAGAGGCAGGTCGCTCATCGCCGGCCTACAGGAAGAACGCGATGAGGCCCGCGACGAGCCCGTAGAAGAAGCACGCCTCGGTGAGCGCGAAGCCGAGCCACTGGATGCCGGTGATCTCGTCGCGCATCTCGGGCTGGCGGGTCACCGACTCGATGACCTTGCCGAAGATGATGCCGATGCCGACGCCGGCGCCCACGGCCCCGAGGCCGCCGCCGACGCCGAGGGCGATCGCCTTGCCGGCGTCCGCCGCCGTCTCGGCGCCCGCCTGGGCCAGGATGGTCATTACGGAGAAGAGCGCGTCCACCGAAGTGCTCCTTTGCGTTAGTGATGCTCGGCGACGGCGCCGCCGAGGTAGATGGCAGTCAGGGTGGCGAAGATGAACGCCTGAAGCGTCGCGACCAGGCCGACCTCGAAGAGGAACAGGATGATGCCGAGTGGCAGCGTCACCCACCCGAGCGCCTCGAGGCCGAGCAGCACGGCCAGGCCGCCGGACATGAAGAGGATGATCAGGTGACCGGCGAGGATGTTGGCGAAGAGACGAACGGAGAGCGAGATCAGCCGCATGAAGTTCGAGAGGAACTCGAGCACGAAGATGAACGCGGCCATCGCTCCCGTCACGCCGGAGGGGATGAGGCTCTTGAGGTACCCGCCGACGCCCTTGGCGCGGATGCCCTCCACGTTGTAGGAGACGAACACCACGAGCGCCAGCACGAGTGGGACCGACAGGTTCGCCGTCGCGGCGTACAGCGCGAAGCTCGGGATCTCGACGCCGAACACCTCGAACTTCTCGTGCGTGTTGGTCGGCAGCGGGATGTAGCCGATCAGGTTGTTGAACCAGATGAAGAGGAACAGCGCGCCGATGAACGGGAACCACCTGCGCGCCATCCGGTCGTCGAGGTTCCCGTACGTGATGTTGTCCCGCATCAGCGAGAACAGCGCCTCGACTGCCGTCTGCACCCGGTTCGGCCGCGCCTGCATCCGCTTGGCGATCCAGAACATCGTCACGCAGGTGAGGATCCCGGCGAGCACCAGGTACATCACGGCCTTGTTGATGTCGAACGGCCCCGGCAGGTTCACCCAGGTGTCGAGCTTGAACTCGTTCTGGGGCTGGAACTCCTCGTTGTCGCGGCGCGTGAAGCCGAAGATCACGATGATCGCGAGCAGCGACAGCAGGTAGAAGCCGAGGACCCCGAACAGGATCTTGCGCCGGGTGGTCATGGGCGTGCGGACTTCCTCTCCAGAGGGCGAAGGATCAGCGAGGTGGCGAAGTAGACGGTGAACGCAGCGAGCACGGTGATGCCCGCCGTGAGCCCGTCCTCTCGCTCGGCGATCAGGCCGACGGCCAGGATGGTAAGGCCGATGAGCCACGCGCGTAGTACGAGCGACGCCATGTTGAGCCCGAGCGCCGTCTTGAGGTCGTCCGCCCGGGCGGCGCGCCGCTCGATCGCGACCGCCGCGAACCGCTGCAGGATCCACGCGACGGCCCCGACGACGTACCCGAGGACGGGCGCGCCGAGCAGCACGACGAACGGCGCGGCGAGCACGACGAGCTCGACGTCCAGGTACCGGACGAACACGATCGGGTCGAGCGCGCGCGGCGTGGCGGCTCCCGGATCAGCGGGCACGGTCGGCATGCGCTCGGTCACGAAGTCTGGACATGGCGAATCGACCGCCCGCAGACCATCCCCGCGCGCGACTGCGGCGGCGGGACCCCTGGCTCCCCGGCGTCCCTGGCCTGGGCGGCGCGGCGGAGTGTAGCGGGAAATCCGAGTTTGTAACAACTTTGTGACACCCGGCTCTAGCGGGGCCCTCGAGGGGTTGACCCATAGCCTTCCGCCGTCGTGGAGACGGCAAACCGGCGGAATCTCGGGTACGGTCGATCGGTGATCGTGGAGGCTCGCGTGGAAGGCCGGATCCTAGAGTCGACCCGCATCGGGGTCTGGGTCCTGTTCATCCTCGCCCTCGCGAACGGCGTGTTCCTCTACTTCCTGCCCGGGCGCTCGGACACCGACTACGCGTGGTCGATCCTGCCCGCCGTCAACGGGGCGTTCATCGGCGCCGGCTTCCTCGCCGGCACGCTCGCGACCGGGCTCGTGCTCTTCGTGGCGACGCGCTGGCGCTCGCTGCAGACGCTGCCGCCGGCGCTGTGGGTGCTCGCCACGACGCTGCTGATCGCGACGCTGGTCCACAACGACCGCTTCAAGTGGGACTACGCGCCGACCTGGGCATGGCTTGTCGTCTACGCGGGCGTGCCGTTCGCGCTGCCCGTGCTGGTGCTGCTCCAGCGGCGCGTCGCCGAGCCGACGCCGCCCCCCGACCCGAGGCTGCGGGTCGTGCGCGTCCTGTCCGCCTTCTGCGGCGCCGTGCTCGTGGTCGGCGCGGCGGCGCTGTTCATCGCGCCCGTCGACGTCGGCGAGAACTGGCCGTGGGCGCTGACCCCGCTACTCGGGCGCGCCGTCGCGGCCTGGTACGCGATGGTGGGGACGATGCTGCTGTCGTGCGCGCTGCAGCTCCGCCGGCCCTCCGAGGCGGTCATCCCCTACAGCACGCTCGCGGCCTGGTGCCTGCTCCTGCTCGCGCTCCCGCTCCTGCATCCGGACGACGTGGTCACGGACGGGACCGAGTTCGTCGCCTGGATCGCGGTCATGGTTGTGCTGCTCGCGCTGGCCGTCCTGGCGCTGGCTCGATCGCTGCCCTCGCTGCGGTCCGAGGGGCTCTGACCCCGCCGCGGCGGGGGATCAGCAGCGCGGCCAGGAACGCGAGGGCGAGCGCGGCGGCGGAGACGACGAACGCGACGACGAAGCCGGACTCGGTCGGCAGCCCCGAGGCGCCGACGTGAGCGCCGACGATGCTCGCGCTGATCTGAGCGCCGAGCGCGCCGCCGACCGACCGCATGATCGTGTTCATGCCGGTGGCGATGCCGGTCTGGGTCTGCGGGACGGCGTCGACGATCAGCGTCGCCATGCCCGCGAACGAGAGGCCGATGCCGGCGCCGGTGATGACGCTGTTGAGATAGATGTGCCAGTGGGCGTCGTGCAGGACGGCGAGCTGGACGAAGCCGAGCGTGACGAGCGCGATCCCGATGAGCACCGGGGTGCGAGGTCCTACGCGGGCGCCGAGCCAACCCGCGAAGGGGCCGGCGAACAGCATCACCGCCGCGGACGGCAGCAGGAACAGGCCCGCCTGCGTGACGCTGGCGCCGAAGCCGAAGCCGGCCGCCTCCGGCATCTGGACGAGCTGCGGGACGAGCAGGAACGAGCCGAACATGCCGAAGCCGACCATCAGGCCCGTGACGTTGGTCGTCCAAACGCCGCGCAGGCGCATCATCCGCATGTCGACCAGCGGCTCGGCCACGTGCAGCTCGTAGCGCGCCCACGCCACGAGCAGCGCGGCCGACAGGGCGAGCAGCGCGAGCACCGGCGCAGACCCCCAGCCCCAGCCGTTGCCCTCGCTGACGGCCAGCAGGCCGGAGCCGAGCCCGGCCGCCAGCAGCGCTGCACCGCCCCAGTCGATCCGCGCCGGTGTCTTCACCGGCGACTCGGGAACGAAGAAGTGCGCGGCCACCACGGCACCGAGGATCACGACCAGGCTGAGCCAGAAGATCCACGTGTAGTCGAGGTGGTCGACGATCACGCCCGCCAGCACGAGACCAGCGCCGCCGCCGACGCCGAACGTGGCCGAGATCAGGCCGATCCCGGCGCCGACGCGCTCGCGCGGGAACTCGTCGCGGATGATCCCGAACGCCAGCGGGAAGATCGCGCCGCCTGCGCCCTGGACGGCGCGGCCGGCGATCAGCAGCTCGAGCGAGCTCGACAGCGCCGCGATCAGCGTGCCCGCGCCGAGCACCAGCAGCACGATCACCAGCAGGCGCTCCTTGCCGAACATGTCGCCGAGCCGGCCGAGGACCGGCGTCGCGATCGACGCACTGAGCAGGTAGACGGTGAGCACCCAGGTGACCGCGGTGGTCGACGCGCCGTACTCGCGCTGGATCGCGGGCAGCGCCGGCGCCACCATCGTCTGCAGCAGCGCGAACGAGAGGCCGGCGACGGCGAGGACGGCGAGCGTGAGGCCGTAGTGCTGGCGCTTCATGCCGGGACCTCGCGCACGGTCCGTCGCAGCGGCAGCTCGGGGATCGCGAGCACGATCGCGAGCGTGACCGCCATCAGCGGGATGCCGATCACGAACACCGGGTGGATCGCGTCGGCGAGTTGCTGCGGGCTCGCGCCGGCCGGCAGGCCGGCGGTGAGGATCGCGCCCGTCACCGAGACGCCGATCGTGCCGCCGATCGAGCGGAAGAACTGCGCCGCGCTGGTGGCCGCGCCGAGGTGCCGGGTCGGCACGCCGTTCTGGACCACGAGCGAGAGGTTCTGGATCAGCAGCCCGAGCCCGAGCCCGGTCACGACCATGGCGGCGGTGGCGTGGATCCGCGGCGAGGAGACGTCCATGCCGGCCAGCAGCACGAAGCCCGCGCCCATGACCACCGGCCCGGCGATGAGCGCCCAGCGGTAGCGGCCGGTGCGCGTGATCACCTGCCCCGAGCCCACGCTGGTGAGCATCATCGCCAGCATCAGCGGGGTGAGGACGATGCCGGAGGCGGTCGCCGAGGCGCCCAGCACGCCCTGCACGTAGAGCGGCACGAACATGATCGCGCCGAACATCCCGACGCCGACCGCGAAGCCCGCGAGATTGGAGGCGGTGAAGACGCGGGTGCCGAACAGCTCGACCGGAACCACCGGCTGGTCGACGCGCCGCTCCCACCAGACGAACAGGGCCAGCACGAGGGCGGACACGGCGTAGAGCTCCGGCTGGCCGCCCTGGACGATCGCGAGCAGGCCCGACGAGAGGCCGAGCGCGAGCAGCGCGGCGCCGGCGTAGTCGACCTTGGTCCCGCGCTCGGGATGCGGCGGGATCTTGAGCGTCGCCGAAGCGACCGCGAGCGCGACGAGGCCGACCGGCAGCGAGACGAAGAAGACCCAGCGCCAGTCGGCGTGATCGGAGATCCAGCCGCCGGTGGTCGGCCCGATGATCGAGGCGAACCCGAACACGGCGCCGGTCAGGCCCTGCCAGCGGCCGCGCTCGGACGGTGGGATGAGGTCGCCGATCGTGGCGACGGCGAGCGGGATCAGCGCCCCCGCGCCGAGGCCCTGGACGGCGCGGCCGGCGACGAGCTGGGTCATCGTGCCGGCGGTCCCGCAGACCACGGCGCCGGCCATGAAGATCACGATGCCGGCGACGAAGAACGGCCGCCGGCCGTAGACGTCCGACAGCCGGCCGTAGATCGGGGTCGTGACGGTGGCGCCGAGCATGTAGGCGCTGAACACCCACGAGTAGTGGTCGACGCCGCCCAGCTCGCCGACGATCCGTGGCAGCGCGGTCGCCACGATCGTCTGGTTGAGCGCGGCCAGGAGCATGCCGAGCAGGACGCCCGACATCGCGATAAGCGTCGCGCGGCGCGACAGCAGGTAGCCGTCCGCCCTCACGGCATCTGCTCCTCGAGAACCTCGCTCAGGCGGTTCAGGAGCGCGGCGGCCTGCTCGCGCTCGGCCGGCTCGAGGCTCTCGAACACGCGGCGGCGCCACGCGCTGGCCTGCTCGTGCGCGGCCTGGACCGCGATCCGGCCGGACGGTGTGAGCGAGACGAGCACCGCGCGGCGGTCGGTCTCGGAGTGGCGGCGCTCGACGTAGCCGTCGCGGGCCAGGCAGTCGAGCATGCGGGTGGCCGTCGGCGGGGCGACCCCCGCCGCCTCGGCGAGCACGCCGACGGTCAGCTCATCGTCGTCGCGGAGCGCCTCGAGCAGGTGGTACTGCGGGAGCGAGAGGCCCTCGAGCGGCTGCTTGCCCGCACGCGAGCGCAGGCGTCGCGTGGTGCGGAAGAAGGCCTCCCAGGCAGCGGTGAACTGGTCGGTGGCGACGGGCACGACCACCAATGTAGCGTGACAACCATTAGCTTGCTAACGATTAGCCAAGCGAACTAGGGGTCTGACCCCTGATTAGCCAAGCGAACTAGGGGTCTGACCCCCTTACGCGGTGATTAGCCAAGCGAACTAGGGGTCTGACCCCTTAGGCGGTCGCTTGGACGCGCAGGCCGAGCTCCTCGATCGCCTGCTCGCGCATCTTGTACTTCTGCACCTTGCCGGTGACGGTCATCGGGAACTCGTCGGCGAACCTCACGTACCGGGGCCGCTTGAAGTGGGCGATCCTGCCCTCGCAGTACGCGCGCACGTCGTCCTCGGACAGCTCGGCGCCCTCGCGCACGCGGATCCAGGCCATCAGCTCCTCGCCATAGCGCTCGTCGGGCACGCCGATCACGGCGGCCTCGAGCACGCCGGGGTGCGTGTGCAGGAACTCCTCGACCTCGCGCGGGTAGATGTTCTCCCCGCCGCGGATGACCATGTCCTTCGAGCGGCCGACGATGTTGAGGTAGCCGTCCTCGTCCATCGTCGCCAGGTCGCCGGTGTGCATCCAGCCGTGCGCGTCGACCGCCTCGGCGGTGCGCTCCGGCTCGTTCCAGTAGCCCGCCATCACCGAGTAGCCGCGCGTGAGCAGCTCGCCGGGCACGCCGCGCTCGACCGTCCTGCCGGTGTCCGGGTCGATCAGCTTGACCTCGAGGTGCGGGTGCACGCGCCCGACGGTCTGGGTGCGCTTCTCGAGCGAGTCGCCGGCCGCGGTCTGCGTCGATACCGGCGAGGTCTCGGTCATGCCGTAGCAGATGGTCACCTCGTCCATGTGCATCCGCTCGATCACCTGCTTCATGACCTCGATCGGGCACGGCGAGCCGGCCATGATCCCCGTGCGCAGGGTCGAGAGGTCGTAGTCGTCGAACTCGGGGTGGTTGAGCTCGGCGATGAACATCGTCGGCACGCCGTAGAGGCTCGTGCAGCGCTCATCCTGCACGGTCGCGAGCACCGCGCCCGGCTCGAACGCGGCCTCGGGGACGACCATCGTGGCGCCGTGGGTCGTGCAGCCGAGGTTGCCCATGACCATCCCGAAGCAGTGGTAGAAGGGCACGGGGATGCACACGCGGTCGTCCTCGTCGTAGGCGCAGCCCTCGCCGACGAAGAACGCGTTGTTGAGGATGTTGTGGTGGCTGAGCGTGGCGCCCTTGGGGAATCCCGTGGTGCCGCTCGTGTACTGGATGTTGATCGGGTCGTCGGAGTCGAGCGCGGAGCGGTCCGGCTCGGGCCCGTCGCCGGCCGGCAGCTCAGCCCACTCGGGCGTGTCGAGCAACACCACGCGCTCGAGCTCGGGCAGCTCGCCGCGGACCTCCTCGATCATGGCCGCGTAGTCGCTCGTCTTGAACGAGCGGGCGGCGACCAGCATCCGGCACCCCGACTGGTGCAGCGCGTACTGCAGTTCGGTCGTCCGGTAGGCCGGGTTGACGTTGACGAGAATGATCCCGGCCTTGGCCGTCGCGTACTGGACCAGCACCCACTCGGCGCAGTTGGGCGCCCAGATGCCGAGCCGGTCGCCCTTGCGCATCCCTGCGCCCAGCAGCCCGCGCGCGAGTGAGTTCACCTGGTCGTCGAGCTCGGCGTAGGTGAGACGGACGTCCTGGTGGCGCACCACGAGCGCCTCGCGGTCGCCGAACCGGGCGACCGCCCGCTCGAGGTTCTCGCCGATCGTCTCGCCGATCAGCGGCTTGGTGGCGACGCCCGACGCGTACGAACGAGTCATGGCGTCAACCGTACGCCTATCCGGGCTCGACCTTCAGCTCGGCGATCTGGGTGCCGGACTCCTCGAACTCGATCTCGAAGATGCCCGTGATGGTCGCCTTGAACGACATCGTCGCGGTCTGGCCCGCCTCGACGTCCTTCGAGATGTCGTAGCCGTGGACGTGCACCTCTTCAGGGCCGTCGGAGCGCACGCGGAAGCGCACGGTCTCGCCCTCGGTGAACTCGAGCTCGGTCACCTTGTCCGCGGTGAGCAGCGGCGGCTGCGGCTTCGGCGTGGGCGTCGGCGTCGCCGTCGGGGTCTCCTCGGGGCTCGACTCCTCGGCCGTCGCCGTCGCGGCCGCCGGGTTGGGCTCGGTGTCGTCCTCGCTTGTGTCGGCCAGCACGACGATCGCGATGATCGCGATCACCACCGCGATGCCGAGGAACATGAAGCGCTGCCGTCGGCTCATGGGGCTGCAGGGTACTCAGAGCCCGAGGACACCCCCGAGCAGGCCGCCGATGCTTCGCGGGTCGACGCCGTACTCGCGCTCGTAGTCGTCGCGGGCGTCGTCGTCCACGAGCGCCAGCGCGAGCTCCTCGCGCGAGGACCCGAACCGGCATGCGGCGCGGTCGAGCGCGACCAGCGCCGCGTCCTGGATCGCGCCCTCGATCCCGCCGGTCTGCGGCAACTCGCGCGGCTCGCACGGGTCGGCGATGCGGACGGGCTCGGGCTCGAGGCTCGGCAGGGCGAGCCGCGCGCCGCCGGCCAGGATCAGCGCGGCCGCTGCAGCCGCGAGCACGCGCCGGTCCCATGGCAGCAGCGCGACGGCGGCCAGCAGGGCGAGCACACCGCAGATCGCCAGCGCGAGGGCGAACGCCTCCTGCACGCCCGCCACGAGCGTCTCGTCGGCACGCCGGGCGAGCTCGTCGAAGACCGGCTTGTCCTCGACGCCGGGGCGTGCGCGGTCGAGCGCGGCGTCGAGCTGCCCGCGCGGGTCGACCGGGTCGATCTCGCCGATCACGGCTCCGGCGAGCGAGAGCTTCTCGAGCGGCGGCAGGCGGGCGTCGAGCACCAGCGCCGTCCCCTCGATGCGCGTCTCCGCCACGGCATCGTCGAGCTGCGACGCCGCGACGGGAGCCAGGAGGATCAGCGCCGCGGTGATCCCGGCGTGGCGCAGCGAGAGCAGCCACGCCGCCTGCTCGGCCGTGTCCTCGGGCAGCAGGCCGCCGGCGAGCGCGGGCAGCGCGAGCCCGAGCCCGGCGCCCGCCATCAGCTGCGGAGCCACCGTCCACCACAGGTTCGCGCCCGGGAGC